>NZ_JBEHFT010000018.1:0-44053 GCF_040225455.1 Corynebacterium sp. KPL2838
AAGCACTCACATCAGCTACACTGACCAAAGCAGCATAGCTAACCCCCGACGTGTCCACTTTCCGGGGGTCAGGCCCGGGCGACGGTGCTTGCCCGGCCAGAGGGGCGCCGGATAAGGAGATCCAGGTAGAGCCCTCGGAGTGTGCGATGAGCAAGGCTTCTGAGATGAGCAGTTCCATAACTCCCTTGAAACCGTGCTCGTTGCGGCGCATGACGTCGAGGGTATAGCCCGCGATGGAGCCGTTTTCGAAGACAGGCATCCAGCTGGTGACGCCGTGGAGGGTGCCGTCCTGGGCTTCGGCAAGCAGCAGGCGAGTGCCGGGGACCTTCATCTCTTCTAGCCCGCCGAGAGTAAATCCCATTTCGGGCAGCGCCTTTTCTGCTACCCATTCCTCGCTGAGCGCGGTGATCTTGGCGATGGTGGTCAGGTCGAGTTCAGCCCAACTGGTCCAGCGGGTGCGAATTCCTTCCTTGGTTGCTTTATTGCGGGCGGTGCGCACGTTCTGGAATTTCTTTCCCTTGAACTCTGTGCGGCAGGGCAAGACGGCCTCTTCGGCAACGTGGACGCGCTTGAGCTCCGGGTGGGCGGCGGCGAAGTCCGCGTTGACGGAATACCAGGCCACGGCCCAGCCTTGGTGGGCGGCGAAGGCTGCGAATTCGGCGCTGATATCGCGGCCCACGGGCGTGCCTAGGGTGAGGGCGACGCCATTGGAGACGCGGTAAGCCACAAAGGAATCGCCGTGGAAAAAGTAGCGATTGGATTTCCACAGCGTCATAAAGGAAAGGTGGTCGCCGGTGCCGGATTCAAGCAGGCGGCGCGCGGTGCGGAGATCCGCCTCATTCGTTGGATCGGTGGGCCGGGAGAAACCGAGATAGAGGCGGAAGGCCACGAAGATCCAAAAGGCGTTTCCTATCCACTCGTAGAGGAACCAGGCGAGGGACGACGTGGGGATTACGTGGTGGGGAAGTATCAGGGCCACCACGGTGGGCAGGAAGCGCAACGGGGTTTCAGCGAGCACGTTCGGCAGCGGGGCGTGCAGCTGCGCGATGAGAATCCAGAGCACCGAACCGCATGCGGCGATGCCAGCGCTTAACAGAGCGGTGCGCAGGAGATAGGCGCGGTTTTCGTGGGTGGGAAACAGCCGCCGGTTAATGAGCAGGATTGCGAGCACGCTAAGCCAAGGCAGCGTGACAGGGATGAGCTCGGGGAGGAAAGAAAGCCTATAGGCAAGCAGGGCAAGGGCCGCTACCTGCGATAAGACCGCGAGCCTCCAGGCGGTGATGCGCCCGCGCACGAGGCCGAAGCAAAAGACGAGTTGCAGGATGAGCGGCAACAGGTTGGCTATCACGGGCCCGATTCCGCGGCTATCTTGCCAAAGCAGGCGCGTGACATCGGAAAATGGGCCTTGCGCCAACGGATCCAGGGCGATGAAGGCGGGGCCTATCGCAACGCAGGCGACGCAGACGGCGATGAGCACGCGTTGTTCGCGGACGGTCGGCGTACCGGGTGCGGGTTTGGCGAGCAGCTGGCCGGCGGCGATGGATAGGGCGGCGGTAGTGATACCGAGGACATCGGAAAGCGCGCCCGCGTACAGCACGTACGTGGCGGTCAGGGAAAGAATGGAAATTCGGAGGCGGCGGCGCCACAGGCGGGGCATGAACGCGGAGGCGAACCCGGCCGCGCCTACGATGAATCCAATCGGACTGAGGAAGTCGGTGCTATTGGGCCAGTGCTTGGCGATGCCCAGCGTTATCGGCACCCCAATCGCCGTCGCCGCCAGCCCGGTGGTGAGGGTATAGGTGGAACCGAGGAGCCACTCGGCCGGGGCGAGCCAGGTGGCGATGAGCACGGTAATGATGATGGAAGCACCCGGGTGAGCGGTGGTGAGCGCAAGCCACGGTTTGAGGGGAAAATCGACGAGGTGTAGCGACCACATGATGGCCAGCAGAGCGATGGAAACGGGAAGCTTTTTAAGAATGGACATTGTTAATCCCATCGAACGGATCTGTTTCTACCTTGATGCCGCCGCGGGCAGCGGCCCAAGCAAAGGATTCGCGTAGCGCGGGGCGCCACACCTGGAAGGAGTGCCCACCCGGCCGCGTGCCGTAATAGGTTTTCATTCCGGCTGCCCGAGCTTTATCTGATAGCGAGCGCAGGGCGTTGACGGATGCGGCATCGTCATCACCGGCGATGAAGATGGCCTGAAGGTTGTCGTAGCGGTTGCGCTCCAAGAGGTAGGCGGGGTCTTGGTTGTTATAGGCGGATTCATCGCCGTGGAAAAACTTATTAACGGTGGCGGAATGGCTGCCAATGGTCGGCTCGGCCTCGCCGGAGATATCAATAACGGAGCCGTAGGCATTCGGATGGGTGGTAGCTATTTGCAGCGCGCAGGTGCCGCCGTAACTTAGCCCGCCAACGGTCCAGGTGTGCTGATCGTTGTTGACTTGGAACTTTGACTTTATATCTTTGGGAACATCGCGGGTGAGGTAGGTCATGACTTGGGCGACATCGCTATCGGCGCAGATGGGGTTCGCGGTCTCGGAACCGGTGGCATCGACGGCGATGACGATGGGGCTGCGCCCGCCATTGGCCGCTTGGAATTGATCGGCGGTTTCGTCCGCTTCGCCCGAACCAAACCATTGATCCGGGCCGCCGGGGTTGCCGTGGAGAAGGACCAGAACCGGGAGGTTGTGATCCGTCCAGTATGCGGGCGGGATATACGCGGTGGCGGTGCGCGCGGAGAAGTGGGACGTTGCGCTGGGCAGATCGACGTGGACGAGGGCGGCGCCGGAATGGGTGGTGGTGAACTCGTCATAGTCCATTTCCTTCGCCACAGGGCGCGGGTCGAGGGAGCCGACGTCTGGATAGGTTTGATATTCCATATTGACTAGCCCGACGGTGGCCAAGAGGGAAAAGATTCCTACCACGACCGTGATCACCTTGGGCCTGCGCAGGAGTGCGGCCAAGGGAACTACCGCGGCTAGATAGATGTGCCAGGGTACTTCCCAGTGCCGGAGGAAGAACCACCCAATGGCGCAGAGGACGAGGGCGAAAAGTATCGGCCAGATTTTCTTTTGGGTGATAACAACGATCGCCGCTACCGCGAGGATGAGGAGGAATATGACGCCGTTGACGGGCTCGGCCAATGGCAGGTTCATAAAGAAGTTCACACAGAGAAATCGTAGGCCTGCGCTGGTCCAATCTAGCTAGGAGCGAGCTGGGAATTGCGTACCTAGATCCCGTGATAGATAAGTCCAGCCCACATCACCCCGCGCCAGGCTAAAACCACTCCGATCCCGATGGTCCAAAAGAGGTATTTGCATAGGGGCCACCATTGCCGCTGTTTGACCATTTCCCCTAGCTCTTTCGCCATGGTGGACCAGGTGGAAAGTCCACCGGCGAGGCCGAGGGCGAAGAGGGGATGGGTGAAGGGGGCATCGGCAAGCTGCGAAAAGCCCACCGCCAAGCCAAAAACCAAGGAGCCCAGGATATTGGATACGAAGGTGCAATACGGCGAGGGCAGCAGGCGGGTAAAACCGTAGCGCGCCGCGCCGCCGAAAAAACCGCCGATAAGAACGAGGAGCAGGTTCATCGCAGCTTATCCCCAGCAAGGTAAGCGGCGGTGCAGCCCACGAGCGTGGCCGCGACATAGGCTAGGGCGATGCTCCAGTGGGAGTCTGCGGTAAAGAAAGCAAAGCTGGCGAAGCTGGTAAAACCACCCAAGAATCCGGTTCCCCAGAACGGCCCGGGGCGGGTATATCCCATCAGCGCGCTGCCGACGATGTTGAGGATAAGCAGCGGGATCAGCCCGCCGCCGAGCGCGATAGTTAAGAGATAGCGGGCACCGGCGCCGAGCGCGGCACCGGACCCGGCGATGAGGAAGTGAGGCATGGGGCCCATCATAGTGGGCGAAGTCTCAGGAAAAGCACAGGGCATTGTATCTGAAAAAGGGAGGTTAAACGCTAAACTAATCGGCGTGAACAAGACGTTTGATGTGGTGAGCTTTATTGCTCGCTTTGGCATGGCCGCGGTGTGGATCATCGCCGGCGTAGAGAAGATGGCCCACCCGCTGGACACCATGCAATCTATCGAGGCCTATGAGATTTTCACGCCCGAATGGTCTGGGTATTTGGTCCAGCTCATTGGCCCGCTAGAGCTGGTGGGCGGAATGCTCCTTCTGCTGGGGATTTTCCTCCGCGAGTCCTCCAAAGTTGCGGCCGTGGTCATGGTGCTTTTCATGGTCGGCATTCTCCAGGCATGGCTGCGTGGGCTGGACATCGATTGCGGGTGCTTTGGTGCTGGTGATGCTGCTGCGGAGCCCGGCATGAACTACGGGCTGACGCTGCTTCGCGATGCCGCCTTCCTCGCCCTTACCGCATGGACCATCAAACGCCCGTTCACGAAATTTGCGCTCCACCCGTAGTGGTGGGCACAGTAGGTTGAAAGAGTCCGAAAGTATCAACAGGCAAGGTTTAAATGAGCAAAGTAAGTGACCCAAATGCCAAGTCTGGCAATGGTTTCATCTGGGGCGTCGGCGTCCTCCTCGTTATTATCGCCGTGGTCATTGGCTACATCGTGTGGAATGGCAAGCAAGCCAATGAAATCGAGGTCAATATGTCCATGGACTATAAGGACAACGCGATTACCCTGAAGTCCGATGCGGCCAATGACGATACTCCAGAAGTAGACCTCTACGAAGACTTCTCCTGCCCCCACTGCGCGGAGTTGGCGGAAAGCACCGATGAGGAGATGAAGCAGGCGATTGAGGATGGCAAGCTGGTCGTCCACGTGCGCACACTGAATTTCTTGGACAAGGTGCGTGATGAAAACAATGATGGCTACTCCACTAAGGCTGCGGCAGCCTTGTCGGAACTAGCTAAGTCCGGCGATGTGAAGACCTACTGGAATTTGCGCGACTACATGATGCAGAACCAGCAGAGCGTTGCCACCAAGTGGGACATCGAGGACATCGCTGACCAAGCGAAGGAGCTCGGCGCCGAGGATGCCGTGGTTGATTCCATCAAGAACGTGGATATCGAGCAAGGTAATAAGGTTGGCAAGGCAAACTCAGACAAGCTGAAAAAGGAAACCGACTCCGTTTCCTCGCCGCGCGTTGTCCAAAACGGCAAGGATATTCCGGATAAAGATTCTGGTCAGTCTTTGAATGACTGGGTAGACGTCGCCACCAAGTAGCAGGCGATTTGGTGAGTTAAATACTCGCCGTGTATATTCATACGAGTTGCGGCCCGCAGGGTTGCACCTCGTATATGGGGCTATGGCGCAGCTGGTAGCGCACCACACTGGCAGTGTGGGGGTCACGGGTTCGAATCCCGTTAGCTCCACAATATAGTGTCCCGAGGCATCGTTGAAGAACGGTGACTCGGGATTTTTTATGCGAAAACACGTCTGGTTCACCGTGTGTTGGTGGTGTCGCCTGTTAACAAAGAATCATGTAATGTAAACCGTTGGAACCTTTTTGAAAATGGGAAATCATATGAATCTTACTGTGAAAGCTGCGGCTGCTGGCGCAATCTCTGCAGCCGCACTTGCACTTTCTGCTCCCGCCGCCACTGCGGCGATTCCTGGGAACCCAATGTCTGCTCCGACGTGTGCTAATCAGCAGGTCGTTTTTGTTCCTGGCGGAGCGAATACTATTCCGTCAGCACCTTCGGATGTTCCGCACGGTCTGATTACCGGACAGATGGGCGTAAAGCTCGGACTCCAGCCGGATACGAACGCCACCTTTGTGGGCTACCAGGCCTTCCCATTTGCTGTGTCGAAATATTCTGACTCTTCTAACGAAGGATATAACCGCACGGCAGCTAAGATCCAGCAAATCCAGAATGATTGCCCGAATAGTAAGATTTCCTTGGTCGGCTACTCCGAGGGAGCAGATATTTCCGCACGCATCATCAACGATGCAGCGCACGGGCGCGGACCACTTGATAAAGATAGGTTTGCATCTGCAGCCCTCTATGCCAACCCGTATCAAGGCGGTAATGGTGCTGCGCAGTATCACGATGACATGTCCAATGCGACCGGCGCGCTAGGCCACCTCGACGGTGGGTACGGCGAACTGGGGGCTGACGTGCTTGAGGTTTGCAACCCGCAGGATATTATTTGTAACTACCCACAGGAATATCTGGGATTGGTATCCCCGTCCATGGAAGTGGACGCGGTACACGGCAAGCTTCCTCTGCAGCAGATCGTAGGTGAGGCTGCGCAGCATGGCCCAATGGATAATATAAACCTGTTGCGCGGACAACTTGCGCACCTGCAGTACGGTGGTGCTGAATTTCAGGCAGGCATCGATTGGATCAATAACCACTAACCAGAAAAACTCATAAAAATATCCCGCATAGTTCAAAACTATGCGGGATATTTTCTTCCTACTTACTGCAGAGCGTGGCCGATGAACTGGCCATAAGCTGCGGTGCCGTGGGCACTAAGGTGCAGTGGTAGGTTGCCGGGAGCTGGTGGTACTGGGTCAACGAGGTTAACCCACCAGCGGTCTGGGGAGCACATGTCATGTCCTTCAGACATGGGCTGTGCATCTAAGAATGTTGCGCCGTTTTGCTCGGACACTTCGCGCAGGGTGTTTTGCAGGCGCTGCTCTGTATCAGAGACGGCTGCGATAGGCAGGGGAATGATCGAAGAGGTCAGGCAAGTGGTGTTGTCCCGGGTAATGTGCGGGTAACCTACGACAGTCACCTTGGCATTTGGCGCATGCTGGTGGGCTATATCGAGTGCACTGCGGAGACCACCGCGAATCGCACGGTCGGAAGCCTCGATATCCGATTTGTAGGGGTAAGTGTCATTTGCGCCGGCAACGATGACGACATTTTTGGTCTCGTGGTTGAGGTTGCCGTCTTCTGCTGCCTTTCGGAGAGAGTTATCGACGTGAATACCGCCAGTGGCTAAAGAGGCACCTGCGCATTGGTACTGGTCAATGTGCGCACCGGAAACATTGCTCATCTCAGTGGCAATCGCGTTATCGGTAACGCAACCTACTCCGGTATTGGCCTTCTTATGTGCCTTGTTTAGTGCATGGTCGGTGAAGGTTGGGTTGGCTACAATACTGTCACCAACGAGAACAGTGTTTCCTGGGACTGCAGCTGTGGCAACGGTACTCGTGCCCACAAGCGCTGTGATGAAAGTAGCAGCTGCGGCGAGTTTATTAATACGCTTCACTTTTACTCCGTGTTTATTTTCCGGGAATAGGGGAGGATAGGGCCTAGTTCCTTAGACCATTCGTAATAATACCTGCCATTCCTGTGTGTCCTACATCAGTCGGGTGCATAGGCATCACGGAAGGAGCCGTGGGGGTCTTAGCAATGACAGACCACCGGTGGTTGGTATCCGGCTGGCAAGGATCGTGCGTTTTTGCTTGGTTGTGTAGATCGATGAAGTTTACGCCAAGGGAGTCTGCGGCACGTCCGATTTCGCGGTTGAACTCTTCTTCGGCGCCAGTAGCACCAGGGATGGACAGTGGCAGCTGCATCCGGCCGTCATTGACCACACAGAGGGTGTCATTAACCGTCATCGGGATGTAGTTGACCATCGTGATGCGGGCATTCGGGGCGACGGACCGAATTTTATCGAATTGTGCGGTCAGTAATCCGCGGTAGGTTGAGCCCTTAGGGATATTTGGGGCGGCGGTGTTAGCCAGTGCATCGATATAGGTCCCAGGCTGCAAGCCGCCATACATGAAGGCGACTTCTTTTGTATCGGGGCCGATATTTCCGGAACGGATCGCGTGTTCGACGTGGGCAGCTACCCAATAACTGGTTCCGTTGCATGTGTAGTCCGCAAGGCTGTGGCCGAGATTCCGGGCGGTTTGGTGTGGCCAGTTGTGGTTGTCATTGCCACACGTGTGAACTGGAAGACCAGGGATAGAGAAGGGGCTGACTGCTGCGCGGTCCCCAGGGGCGCCGCCGTTAGCGGAAAAAGAGTCGCCGAAAGTGACCATTTCCTTGCCGTGGGGCTCTGCTGCGTTGGCAGACTGGGCCATCGTCAAGGCGGCGCCAAGTGCGAGGAGACCACCGGCGATCTTTTTCTTAATGCCGTTAATTCCGGCCATAGTTATCCTTTTCAATTCGAGAGAGAGAATTTACCATTCGGTAAATTATTCATGTACAGCATCTTAATTCGCAGTGGGCCAATAAACTAAATGAAAAACGTTGTCAATTAAAGTGCGGGACATGTAATTCTAAGTTTTCCGGCCCAACTTGGTGTACTACCGAACCAGTTATGCTGGTCAATATGCATACCTTTGCGAAGCAAGTAAGCGATAAAGACCAAGCTGGTGCTGAGGCTGCCGGCCTCCGGTGGTTGGGTGAAGCCACGGATGCGGTAGCCACAGTAATTAGCGCCGACGACAAGGAAATCGTTACAGAACGCATCAACGAGGTAGCGCCCACTCCAGAGGCCGCGCGAAAATTTGGTGCAGAGCTCGCGCGCGTGCACCGCGCTGGGGCGCCGGCCTTTGGCAGTGCGCCGGAGGGATGGGAAGGAAAAAACTTCATCGGCACCATCGAGCAGGAGTGCACGCCCACCGATAACTGGGGTGAATTCTATGCCCAGCAGCGCGTGCTGCCTTTTGCGGAGCTGGCCGGAATAAGTACCGCGCAAAGGGACTTGGTTAAGCGGGCTTGCGATGCGATTGTCGCCCGCAGCTGGGATGTGGCCCCCGCACGCATCCACGGTGATCTGTGGGCGGGCAACCTGCTTTTCGATGCCCAGGGTGGCATCATGATCGATCCCGCCGCCCACGGCGGGCACCCGCACACTGATTTGGGCATGTTGGCGCTATTCGGCGCGCCCTATATAGAGGAAATCTTCCGCGGCTATGGGGCGCCGCAGGATATTGAGACCTGGATTCCCATGCACCAACTGCACCCGCTGGCCGTGCACGCGCTGACCCACGGCTCGGCGTATAACCGGCCGCTAGAGCGCGCGGCGCTCGCCACGCTAGAGGCGCTGGCTTAGCTGGTTGGCCCCTGTGGCATCTGGCGCTTGTGGTCACCTCGGTGCCACAGGGTCTCGATGCGTTCGCGGGCGGCATCGGGAACCGCCTTGCCCTCTAAGTAGTCATCGATGTGGGCGTAGGTGACGCCGAGCGCCTCTTCATCGGGAAGCTGCGGTTTATCGTCTTCCAAATCCGCGGTAGGGACCTTGGACCACGTGGACTCTGGCGCACCTAAGTGCTTGAGCAATTCCGCGCCTTGGCGCTTATTTAGCCCGGCCAAAGGGAGGAGATCCGCTGCGCCATCGCCCCACTTGGTATAGAAAGCGGTGACGTTTTCGGCTGCGTGATCCGTACCTACAACCAGGGCGCCCACCTCGCCGGCGATGGCGTATTGCGCGGTCATGCGCAGTCGCGCCTTGGCATTGCCGCGATTGAAATCATTCAAGGAATCTTGGTTCACCGCGCGCGCCACTTCTTGGCTCAGCGCCGCGGTGGCCGGCTGAATATCAACGGTGAGCCGGTGATCGGGGTGGATGAATTCAAGGGCGATCTGGGCATCGTCCTCATCGGCCTGCGTGCCGTGGGGCAGGCGTACGGCCCAAAATTCGGCGCCTTCGACCCGCTCTACTGCCATCTGGGCGAGCTTTCCCGCCAAGGTGGAATCCTGGCCGCCGGAAATGCCTAGCACGTAGCCTTTGGCACGGGTCAGTTCCAAGTATTCCACGAGGAAATCTACGCGGCGGGCAACTTCCTCTTCTGGATCGATAAAGGGGCGTACGTCCAGCTGTTTTATGATGGATTGTTGCAAGTTTTCGGCATCGGGTGACATGACGTTCATCGTAGTCTCCTGACACAATTGCGTGCTGTGAATAAAGAAAGTTATGTCAAGGTAGTTGCAGCAATTGCCGCCCTTGGCGGTTTATTATTTGGATACGACACCGGCGTGATGTCCGGTGCTTTGCTGTATATCACCCCGGAATTTAATATGACAGCCCACCAAGAGGGGTGGGTGACCTCCATGCTGCTGGTAGGTGCCGCGGTAGGTGCTTTGACCGCAGGCCGCATTGCGGACCGGTTTGGCCGCCGCTTTACGCTGATTGCCGGCGGCATCATCTTTGTTTTGGGTTCCATCTGGTGTGCACTGGCGGGCTCGGTCACCATGCTAGCCACGGCCCGTACCTTCCTGGGCTTTGCCGTCGGTGCGGTATCCATTGTTTCGCCCATGTATATCTCGGAGATGGTGCCAGCCAAGATCCGCGGACGCATGGTCTCCCTGAATACCCTGTTGATCGTGGTAGGCCAGTTGCTGGCCTACCTGGTGAACTCGGCCCTCGCGCCCACTGAAAGCTGGGAATGGATGCTGGGACTTGCGGCCGTACCGGGTGCGGCCCTGGCTGTGGGGATGATCTTCTTGCCAGAAACCCCAGTCTGGTTGGCCACGCACAATAAGATGTCGCGGGCCCGCGAGGTCGCAAGCCGCGCCGGGATGGATCTGGCGGAGCTTACCTCCCAGGAGACGGCGCGTCGTTCCAGCGGCTCCGAGTGGAAGGCGCTGAAGGCCAATCGCTGGATGCAGGTGACGGTATTGCTCGCCATGCTGATGGGCCTGACCCAGCAGATTACCGGCGTTAATGCCATCGTCTACTTCGCGCCCACCATGATGAGCCAGGTAGGAATTTCCACCACCAACTCGGTCTATACCTCGATTGTCATTGGTGTGGTCTCCGTCATCGCTTGCTGGGTGGGCCTCAAGGTGGTCGACCGCATTGGTCGCAAGCGCCTGCTGCTTATCGGCCTGACCGGCAACGTGATTTCGCTATTCATCTTGTCCGTTGCGTACTCGCACGCCGCCGATTCCACCACGATGGCTATGGTCTCGCTGGTCTTTATGGCCTCGTTCATTGCCTTCCAACAAGCGGCAGTCTCGCCGACGACCTGGTTGCTCATCTCGGAACTCGTGCCCCTGCAGGTGCGTGGCCTGGGCATGGGCATCGCCGGGCTCTCGCTGTGGGCGACCAACTGGGCCGTGGCTCAGTACTTCCTGCCGCTGGTGGAGTGGCTCACCGGCCCAGTGGCCTTTGGGGTATTCGGCGTGCTGGGGCTTATCGCCATCGGCTACACCCGCATTTTGGTACCAGAGACCATGGGACGTAGCCTGGATGAGGTAGGCGAGGAGATGAAATCCCGTTACTCGCGGGAATCCGCACCCCGTTAAGCCCTAGTGTTTTGGTCTTGATGGCCGGGTGAGGTAAAATTATTCCTCGTGTCATGGCTGGGGATTCCCAGTCCGTGCTTTATTTATTCAACCGCATGTAGATTGCGCATAACGAAAGGAGCGCCCGATGAAGGTCCGTAAGTCCCTTCGGTCGCTGAAGAAGAAGCCGGGCGCCCAGGTTATTCGCCGCCACGGTAAGGTCTTCGTGATCAACAAGAAGGATCCCCGTTTCAAGGCTCGTCAGGGCTAATTGAAACTTAAGGAAGTCCGCCTCCTCCGAGCATTCGGAACGGGGCGGATTTTTTCGTTTTCTACGGTTCGACGCCAGAATGTGAACTTTGCCACATGTTTAGGTGAACAGAAGGTAAACCCGCAGGAATAGCAGGTGTGTAGTTTCGCGGTCGGGTGCCGCGGTGGTCAACATGTGGGGTCTGACCCCAGGTCCTCCTGGGAATATCATGGGTGTAACTACTATATATTGTGTCGGTTGCGGTCAATTCCCCCAAAGTATAGTGTCGTTGGTGTCGCTCAGAGCGGTGTAGGAAGTGGCCTGAAAAGGGGCTAGAACCTCCGCTTTTTAAGAGCAAAAGCTATCTCGGAAAAGGATTTTAGGGAGTTATTATGTCTATCACCGTCTACACCAAGCCTGCTTGCGTTCAGTGCAACGCCACCAAGAAGGCCCTTGACCGCGCGGGCCTGGATTACAACGTGGTAGATGTCACCGTGGACGATGAGGCCCGTGACTACATTATGGCTTTGGGCTACGTCCAGGCACCTGTTGTGGAAGCAAACGGCGAGCACTGGTCCGGCTTCCGCCCTGACCGCATCAAGAACCTTGCAGCACTAGCCGCCTCTGCGTAAATAGCCGAGGAGGGAGGTGCCGTCATGTTGGTCGTGTATTTTTCCTCTACTACGGAAAATACGCACCGGTTCGTGCAGAAGCTAGGTTTCCCTAGCGCGCGAATCCCCCTGCGCCGCACCGATGAGCCGCTAGTGGTCAACGAGCCTTTCGTCTTGGTGTGTCCCACCTACGGCGGAGGAGCTTCCATTAGCCACCAAAACTCCCGGCCCGTACCGGTGCAGGTAATTAGATTCCTTAATAATGAGCACAACCGCAGTTTTATTCGGGCGGTTATCGCCGGAGGAAATAGCAACTTCGGCGCCGATTTTGGCAAGGCTGGTGACGTCATCAGCGCCAAATGTAAGGTGCCCTATGTATATCGTTTCGAATTGCTCGGAAACGATGAAGATATAAAAATTTGTCGCGAAGGCCTGCTGGCTAATGCTTCCCAGTTGGGACTGGATGGGGCAGCCTAGCCGCGGTGCGACACACCTAATAGAATCCTGATTTTAAGAAAGGTCGCGTCAGCTGTGAGTACGCAATTGGGAAAGACCGTAGCAGAGCCAGTATCGCAGGAAGAGCAGCTGGATTACCACGCGCTCAACGCAATGCTGAATCTCTACGACGGAGACGGCAAGATTCAATTTGATAAGGACCGCGAGGCCGCCAATCAGTTCTTCTTGCAGCACGTTAATCAGAACACGGTCTACTTCCACGACTTGGAAGAGAAGATCGATTACCTGGTGCGCAATAAGTACTATGACCCAGCGGTCATTGAGGCTTATGACTTCGAGTTCATCAAGTCCCTATTCAAGCGCGCCTACTCTTATAAGTTCCGCTTCAAGTCCTTCCTTGGCGCCTATAAGTACTACACCAGCTATACGCTGAAGACCTTCGACGGCCGCCGGTACCTGGAGCGCTTTGAGGACCGCGTCTCCATGACGGCGCTTTTCCTTGGTGATGGCGATGGTGAGCTGGCAGAGCGCCTCGTCGATGAGATCATGACCGGCCGCTTCCAGCCGGCCACCCCGACCTTCCTGAATGCCGGCAAACAGCAGCGCGGCGAATTGGTTTCCTGCTTCCTACTCCGCATCGAAGACAACATGGAATCCATTGGCCGTTCGATCAACTCCGCGCTGCAGCTTTCCAAGCGCGGCGGCGGCGTGGCCCTGTTGCTATCCAATATTCGCGAATCCGGCGCGCCGATTAAGCACATTGAGAACCAGTCTTCCGGCGTTATTCCGGTAATGAAGATGCTGGAGGATGCGTTCTCCTACGCCAATCAGCTGGGTGCACGCCAGGGTGCGGGGGCGGTGTACCTCAACGCCCACCACCCGGACATCATGAACTTCCTTGACACCAAGCGCGAGAACGCGGATGAAAAGATCCGCATTAAGACGCTGTCCTTGGGCGTTGTGATCCCTGATATCACTTTCGAGCTGGCCAAGAACAACGACGATATGTACCTGTTCTCGCCGTACGACGTCGAGCGCGTCTACGGCAAGGCCTTCGGCGATATCTCCGTTACCGAGCATTACGAAGAAATGGTCGAGGACCCGCGCATCCGGAAGAAGAAGATCAACGCGCGCCACTTCTTCCAAACCGTGGCGGAGTTGCAGTTCGAGTCCGGCTACCCGTACATCATGTATGAAGATACGGTAAACCGCGCCAACCCGGTCAAGACCTCCCGGATTAATATGTCCAACCTGTGCTCGGAGATCTTGCAGGTCAACTCCGCTTCCGAGCTCAATGCGGATCTTTCTTATGACCAGGTGGGCAACGATATTTCCTGCAACCTGGGTTCGCTGAATATCGCCATGACCATGGACTCGCCGGACTTCTCCCAAACGGTGGAGACCGCGATTCGCGGGCTGACCTCGGTGGCGGATAAGACCTCCATCGATTCCGTTCCGTCCGTGCGCAAGGGCAACGATGACTCGCACGCCATCGGCTTGGGCCAGATGAACCTGCACGGTTACTTGGGTCGCGAGCACATCGAGTACGGCTCCGAGGAGGGCTTGGACTTCACCAACGCCTACTTCGCGGCCATCATGTACGCCGCCCTGCGCGCCTCCAATAAGATCGCCCGCGAGCGCGGCACGATCTTCACCGAGTTCCCCGAATCCGACTACGCCAGCGGCGAGTTCTTTGACTCCTACGATCCGGCGGAGTTCCAGCCGCGCACGGAGAAGGTCAAGGCTCTTTTCGATGCCTCCTCGATCTACACCCCCACCGCAGAGGACTGGGCGGAGCTGAAGGAGGACGTCGCCAAGCACGGCCTCTACAACCGCAACCTGCAGGCGGTGCCGCCGACGGGCTCGATTTCCTATATCAACAATTCCACCTCGTCCATCCACCCGATCGCCTCCAAGATTGAAATCCGCAAGGAGGGCAAGATCGGCCGCGTGTACTACCCGGCAGCGCATATGGATAACGACAACTTGGAGTACTTCAAGGACTCCTACGAGATTGGCTACGAGAAGATCGTTGATACCTACGCTGAGGCCACCAAGTACGTGGACCAGGGGCTATCGCTGACGCTGTTCTTCAAGGACACCGCCACCACCCGCGATGTGAATAAGGCGCAGATTTACGCTTGGCGCAAGGGCATTAAGACCTTGTACTACATCCGCGTGCGCCAGATGGCCCTGGAAGGCACCGAGATCGAGGGCTGCGTTTCCTGCATGCTCTAAGCGCGGGCGCGGTCCAGGATAGCGCGGGAGGTGCGCTCGGCGGCTTCGGCCTCGCCGGCATCAATCTCCCGCGCTAAATCCATATGTAGCTGCGTCGTGCCGCGAATCGGATCCCGCTTGCGGGAACCAAAGACGGACTTGCCCTTCAAGATGGCCAGCAAGGCTGGCGCCAGCGCGGCAATCATCTCGTTGCCGGAGGCCTCCAGGATGAGGGTATGGAATTGCAGGTCGGTTTCGAGTTCTTCGCCCACCCGTGGGGAAGGGGTGGTCTCGAGCTCGCTGAGCCTTCCTGCTAGCCGCAGCAATTCGCGGCGCTGCTGTGGGCTGGCATTGCGCGCGGCAAGCTGCGCCGCCACCGGTTCGATGCCAAGGCGCAGCTCGTTGAGGCGCGCGACCTGTTCCACGCGCGTTCTATCGTGGCCCAGCCGCCACGAAATAACGGCGGGATCATAGACCGCCCAGCTACCGCGCGGCAGCACCTTGAGGCCCACCCGGCGCCCAGAGGAAACCATCCCTAGATGCTCGAGGGTGCGCATGGCCTCGCGCGCCACGGTGCGGGAGATGCCAAAGCGCTTCTCGATGTCCCCAAGGCGAAACCGCGTGCCTTCCGCCATGTCGCCGCTGACGATATCCGCGCCCAGTTGATCCACCACGGGTCCCAAGAGGGGAGTGGTGCCTGTCATTTCTTCCTCCATGGTTATACAGCGTTGATTCAGTATAAGCGGTGGCGAAAATCATGCCCTATGCGGCGGGCTTCGTGCGCGCCGAATTGGGTAAACTAGACATCAAAAATCAATCAGTTTCGAGTATTGGAGTGACGTCGCGTGTCGCATGAGTACGATGACTACCTTTCTAGTCACGACCAGCCAGTGAAGGCCATCAACTGGAATAATATCCCAGATGACAAGGACTTAGAGGTATGGGAGCGGTTGACCGGTAATTTCTGGCTCCCGGAAAAGGTCCCAGTCTCTAATGATCTCCCTAGCTGGAAGACGCTGACGGAAAAAGAAAAAGAAACCACCATGCGGGTCTTTACCGGCCTGACGCTGCTGGATACCATCCAGGGCACGGTGGGCGCGATCTCCCTGCTGCCGGATTCGCAGACCCTGCACGAGGAGGCGGTATATACCAATATCGCCTTCATGGAATCGGTGCACGCCAAGTCCTATTCCAATATCTTTATGACCTTGGCCTCCACGCCGATGATCAATGATGCCTTCCGCTGGTCTGAGGAAAACGAGAACCTGCAGAAGAAGGCCAAGATTATCTTGGCCTACTACAACGGCGATGATCCGCTGAAGAAGAAGGTAGCCTCCACGCTGCTGGAGTCCTTTTTGTTCTACTCTGGCTTCTATCTGCCGATGTACTTCTCCTCGCGCGCAAAGCTGACCAATACCGCCGATATCATCCGCTTGATCATCCGCGATGAGGCCGTGCACGGCTACTACATTGGCTATAAATTCCAGCAGGAATACAAGAAGCTGGATGAAAAGCGCCAGGAAGAATTGAAGGACTACACCTTCGACCTGGCCTTTGAGCTCTATGACAACGAGATCGACTACACCGAGGATCTCTACGACGAGCTGGGCTGGACCGAAGACGTCAAGCGCTTCCTGCGCTACAACGCCAATAAGGCCCTGAATAACTTGGGCTTTGAAGGCCTCTTCCCAGCTGATGAGACCCGCGTCTCGCCGGCCATCTTGTCTTCTCTTTCGCCCAACGCCGATGAGAACCACGACTTCTTCTCCGGCTCGGGTTCGTCCTATGTCATCGGCAAGGCCGAGGACACCACGGACGATGACTGGGACTTCTAACCGTTCCTAGTTCCCGCGCACCCTCGCTACGGGCTCAATCGAAAGGTTGATAACGTGCGGGGGTGCGTTTTTCGGTTTTTGACCTGCGTATCTGGCGCGCACTGTGACATGCGACACCACAACCTGACCCAAAGAATGTAAACCTTAAATGATGCCCGCCCCACGTGCAGGGGCTATGTGACGGTTGTGGTTATTGAGGGAATACCCCCAAGCTGGAAGACCTTTAAGGGAAGCTGGCAAGAACAGGGGAAAATGTCCTAATATAATCGGAGTAAACCTAGGTGTAGGTGGACCCAGTCCGCTGACACTTTGTTATTCAGGAGGATTCTATGACCGCTGTGGCGCCACGGGTCGACGATTACGTCGCTCCCACACGTCCAGAGCCAACCGGTAGGGAAAAGACCGGTTCAAAGGCTTGGGTATTTTTAACCACCACCGACCACAAGCAGCTGGGCATCATGTACTTGATCATGGCCTTCAGCTTCTTCTTCCTCGGTGGCTTTATGGCATTGCTGATCCGTGCGGAGCTTTTCACCCCGGGTCTGCAGTTCCTGTCCAATGAGCAGTTCAACCAGCTGTTCACCATGCACGGCACTGTGATGCTGCTGCTGTTTGCTACGCCAGTTGTCTGGGGCTTTGGTAACTACATCCTGCCTCTCCAGATCGGCGCGCCGGACGTGGCCTTCCCGCGTCTGAACGCCTTTGGTTTCTGGGTTACCCTGCTCGGCGGTGTCGTCATGCTGCTGGGCTTTATCACCCCTGGTGGTGCGGCTGACTTCGGCTGGACCATGTACGTGCCGCTTGCCGATGGCGTACACACCCCCGGCATCGGCGCCGATATGTGGATCGTCGGTGTGGGCGCTACCGGTGTCGGTACCATTGCCTCCGCCATCAACATGATCACCACCATCTTGACCCTGCGCGCACCGGGCATGACCATGTTCCGCATGCCGGTCTTCTGCTGGGGTATTTTCACCGCCTCCGCCATCGTGCTGATGATCTTCCCGCTGCTGACCGCAGCCGCCTTGGGCGTGCTGTATGACCGCAAGCTGGGCGGCCACATCTACGATTCAGCTAACGGCGGTGCCATCCTGTGGCAGCACCTGTTCTGGTTCTTCGGCCACCCTGAGGTCTACGTCCTCGCGCTGCCGTTCTTCGGCGTTGTCTCCGAGATCGTCCCGGTCTTCTCCCGCAAGCCGGTCTTCGGCTACATCGGCTTGGTCTTCGCCATTCTGGCCATCGGCTCGCTGTCCATGGCCGTGTGGGCACACCACCTGTTCGTCACCGGCGCCATCCTGCTGCCGTTCTTCTCGTTCATGACGTTCCTGATTGCGGTGCCTACCGGTGTGAAGTTCTTCAACTGGGTCGGCACCATGTGGAAGGGCCACATCACTTGGGATACCCCGATGATTTGGGCCATGGGCTTCATGGCTACCTTCCTTTTCGGTGGTATGACCGGTGTTATGCTTGCCGCTCCGGCATTGGACTTCCACTTGGCTGAGTCCTACTTCCTGATTGCGCACTTCCACTACACCCTGTTCGGTACGGTTGTGTTCTCCGCATTCGGTGGCCTGTACTTCTGGTTCCCGAAGATGACCGGCCGCATGCTGGATGAGCGCTTGGGCAAGATTCACTTCTGGCTGACTTTCATCGGCTTCCACGGCACCTTCCTGATTCAGCACTGGGTCGGCAACATGGGTATGCCGCGTCGCTACGCCGACTACCTGGAGTCCGATGGCTTCACGGTCTTCAACCAGATTTCCACCATCTTCTCCTTCGTTCTCGGCGCTTCTGTCATCCCGCTGGTTTGGAACGTATTCAAGTCCTGGCGTTACGGTGAGGTCGTTACCGTGGATGACCCATGGGGCTACGGCAACTCCCTGGAGTGGGCAACCTCCTGCCCGCCACCAGGCCACAACTTCGTCTCCCTGCCACGCATCCGCTCCGAGCGTCCGGCATTCGAGCTGCACTACCCGCACATGGTTGAGCGCATGCGCGAGGAAGCTCACGTGGGCAAGCACTAAGCCCGCACTTTAACTCCTGACTACAGCCGCCTTCCCCAGCCTTTCAGAGGTAGGGAGGGCGGCTTTGGCGTGTGTGGGATAATGGTCGTTGTGAATACTCCAGCTGATACCACGACCATTACTAGTCTCGGGCCAGACGCTCCCGGAGCGGCCGCCGCCTTCTTTACCGCGTTGGCTGATTTTCCCGCCCCGCTTGCCGATGTCCACCTCGCCACCCCCTCCAATCACCTCGCCCTCACCGCGCAGTGCGATCTTTCCGGCACCGATACCGCAGCCCTAGGGGATCGCTTGCGCGAGGCCATGGCGCCGTTCGAGCATGAGGTGTCTATTGCACAAAGCTATGCTGTTGCCATCATTGGTGAGGAGATAACCGCGGGGGATATTAGCGCGGTGCAGAGCGCCGTGAAAGGGGAGACGGTCCGCATGCGCCGGATAGCGCTGGATTCCCTTTGCGCCGTGGAACTTACCGTGGCACTAGATGATGCTGAGGCGGCGCGGCGGGTGCTGCAGGAGGTCGCCGCTGACCGCGATATAGATATCTCCCTTGAGGACCTAGGCAATCGCGGCAAGCGCTTGGTGTGCTTCGACTGCGATTCGACCCTGATTGAAGGGGAGGTCATCGAGATGCTCGCCGCCCACGCAGGAAAGGAAGCAGAGGTGGCCGCGGTGACCGAGCGCGCCATGCGTGGCGAATTGGACTTCGAGGAGTCCCTGCGCGAGCGCGTCGCGGTGCTGGAGGGCCTAGATGCCTCCATCATCGAAGAGGTCGCCCGCGATATCGAGCTGACACCCGGCGCTAAGGAAGCGATCGGAACCCTCCACCGTCTGGGCCACCGCACCGCCGTGGTTTCGGGTGGCTTTATTCAAGTTCTCGAGGGCCTAGCCACAGACCTCCAGCTCGACTACGTGCGGGCCAATACTCTGGAAATCCGCGATGGCAAGCTGACCGGCAAAGTTATTGGGAAGGTGGTCGACCGCCAGGCCAAGGAAGACTTTCTTCGCGAATTCGCCGCGGATTCCGGAATCGGGATGGAGTCCACAGTCGCGGTGGGCGATGGCGCCAATGACATCGCCATGGTCACCGCCGCCGGGCTGGGCGTCGCTTTTGATGCGAAGCCGGCGCTGCGCGAGGCCGCCGATGCCTGCATCACACCGCGCCGCCTCGACGCCGTCCTACCGATGTTGGGAATTGCCAATGTCTAAGTTCGAGATAGCGCACCAACGCCTCGTTGCCGCCTGTACCGCTCGGGATTCCCACGAGGACCCCGCGGATCCGTCGACCGTGCAGGCGATGCAGATAGCCCTCCACCTCCCCAAGCAGGATCCCCCGGCGCGCAGCGAGGTGCTTACCGCGGCCGCCCGCGCCGTGGTGGCCGCCTGTCTAGATGACCGCGCCGGCGAGGACGGTGCCTTCGCCGCGGCGCTCGCGCAGTGGTACGGCCACCGCATCCGCAAGATTGCCCGCCGGGCGCGCAATAAGGCGTGGCGCGATGTGCAGCTGCTGCCTGGTGTCACCGTGGATGACCGCGCGCGTGCCTTTGCACCTTCAGCGGTGGGGGAGGTGGACCCGCTCATTAGCAAGCTGCAGATCGGCCACACCGACCTCGCGATGGACGAGTCAGGGCCTCCGCTTGCCGATGCCCCCATTATCTACGTCGACCGCAGCCTCGCCATGACAGCGGGCAAGGCCGCCGCCCAAGTGGGCCACGGCTCGATGATGCTCGCCGCCGCCATGAGCCAAGAGGAGGCTGCGGCTTGGGCGGCAGAAGGTTTTCCGCTCTCTGTCCGCGAGGCGGACGCAGAGACATTTCGCACCGCCTGCGCGCAGGAGGACGCGGTAGTCATCATCGATGCCGGGTTTACTGAGATCGCCCCGGATTCGGCTACCGCGTGTGCGCTGCGGCGACCAATCGCTTAAGGGCACCGCGTACCGTTTCCGGGTTCGTGGTTTGCCAGAACCGCGGCATGGATGCCTTGAGGAATGCGCCGTAGCGCTTGTATTCCAGCCGGTTATCCAGCACGGCGACGACCCCACGGTCCGTCACGTGGCGCAATAGCCGCCCGGATCCCTGCGCCATGAGAAGCGCCGCGTGATTGGCGGAGACCTCCATGAACCCGGAGCGACCGGCGGCGTCGGCTGCCTGGGAGCGGGCCTGCAGCAGTGGGTTATCGGGCCGCGGAAAGGGGATGCGGTCAATGAGGACTAGCGAGCACGATGGCCCCGGCACATCCACGCCTTGCCAAAGCGTCAAGGTGCCAAAGAGACAGGAGTTCTCTTTCGTGGAGAACTTATCTACCAGCGTGCCGATGGCATCTTCGCCCTGCACATACAGGTCAAACGGCAAACGCGGCGCCAGGGCCTCCGCGGCCTCTTCCGCCGCCCGGCGCGAGGAGAATAACCCCAGCGTGCGCCCGCCGGCGGCCATGATGAGCTCATATATTTCTTCCAAGGTTTCGGAGGACAGCCCATCCCGCCCCGGCGCGGGGAGGTGTTTCGCGGTATACAAGATGCCGGATTTCGCCGGGTCAAAGGGCGTTCCTGCATCGAGCGTGTCATACGTACCGGACGGCAGGCCCCATTGTGCCGCCATGGCGTCGAAACGCCCGCCCAGCGCCAGCGTGGCCGAGGTAAGCACCACCGTTTGTTCCCCAAATAGGTTCTCGCGCAGCATGTGCGCGATAGACAGCGGCGCGACGGCGAGGGTATCGGTGCCTTCCAGCCACACCACATCGTCTTGCGCGGCGGGGTCGTCGGTGGCGAAGACTTCCAGGATTCGCCGGATCGCCTCGGCCAAGTCCGTGAGGTGATTACTTAAATTTTGGCGCTCGGCGTTCTTTTCGGGGTCATCGTTGGCCTCGCCTTCTGGGGCGCGGGAGATGAGGGATTTAACGCGCAAGAACTCATCGGCAAGCGCGCGCAAGTGCGCCTGGGAGGTCTCATCCAAATCCGTCCACCGGCCGGGCTCCTGGACGCGCAGCAGATCATCGAATTCATCGGCCAACTCCGCTAGGTTTCCGGGATTGCCCAGTGACTTTGCGCGGTTCGCCGCCATTTTAATGGCGCGGGAGGTAATCTCCGCGGTGGAAACGGAGGTAATGCGCCCATCGAGCTCGTGTGCCTCATCGATGATCGCCACGTCGTGTTCGGGCAGGATATTGGCCTCAGAGATGGCATCGATGGCGAGCATGGCGTGGTTGGTGACGATGATATCGACATCGGCAGCCGCCCGGCGGGCCTCTTCGGCGAAGCAATCCGCACCGTGCGGGCAGCGCCCGGCCCCCAAGCACTCATTCGAGGTCACCGATACCGCCCGCCACACCAGATCCGGCACGCCGGGCTCTAAATCGTCCCTGTCGCCGGTCTCTGTCTCCTGAGCCCAGTCGTGGATGCGGCGCACGGCCTTGCCGCGGTAGGAGATATCGGATTCATCGATAAGAGCCTCCGGGTCATCCGGGGTAGCCGCAATCTTATTCAGGCATACGTAATTATTGCGGCCCTTCATGATGGCGAAGGTGGGGGTGCGCTCCATGACATCGGCTAGCGCCTCCGTTAGCCGCGGGAGGTCGCGCTCCACCAACTGGCGCTGCAGCGCCAGCGTGGCCGTGGAGACGACGACGGTGGAACCCGAGTTCATCGCATGCCGGATGGCCGGAACCAGGTAGGCCAAGGATTTACCCGTACCTGTGCCCGCCTGGACGGCGAGGTGGCGCTCCTTTTCTAAGGCCTTAGATACTGCGTTGGCCATGCGAACCTGGCCCTCGCGGCGGGAGCCGCCGAGCGCATCCACCGCCGCGCCTAGCAGCGTTTCCGTGTCGTGGTTTAGGGGCTCATCTGCGGGGTCACTCACCCCACACAGTCTAGCGACCTAGTCCTTAAAGCCCACCATTCGCGTGGGCACGGCGGCGTCATCGCGCGAAAGCGCCAGTCCCTCCCACGGCAGGGTCTTGCGGGCCTCGTCCAAGTAGGTGCGAGAGGCCTCCAAATCCGGCAGGTCCTCCACGATGTGCCCATCGCGCATCAAGGGAATGGTCAATTCGCGGGTGGTGAGCTGGCCTGTATCCGGCGCGTCTGCGGCAAAGGGGTAGACGACTTCCTCGACCGCCACGCCGGAAGACCGGTAGGTGCGCAGCGCGCGCTTTGCCCCGCCCACCGATTGCTTGGACGACGAGCGCTTGGCCACCGGCACGCCGTCAACCTCAACGACCTTGTAGACCATGCCCGCGGTTGGGGCACCTGAGCCGGTGACCACGGAGGTACCTACGCCGTAGACATCAACGGGATCACCGCGCAGGCCCGCGATGGCGAACTCATCCAAATCGGAGGAAACCACGATATTGGTATTGTGATTGCCCAGCTCATCGAGCTGCTTGCGCACGCGGCGGGTCACCGCGCCTAGGTCACCGGAATCGATGCGCACCCCGCCAAGCTCTGGTCCGCCGACCTTGACCGCGGTTTCGACGCCCTTGGTGATGTCATACGTATCCACCAGCAGGGTGGTATCGATGCCCAGGGTATCGATTTGCGCGCGGAAGGCCGCCTCCTCATTGCTCGTGCCATCCGGGTTCGTGTGCGCCAAGGTCCAGGCGTGGGCGGCGGTGCCAGATACCGGGATGCCGTAGCGGAAGCCTGCCTCCAAATTGGAGGTGGCGGTAAAACCGGCGAGGTAGGCGGCGCGAGCGGCGGTCACAGCGGCGTACTCGTGGGTGCGGCGGCTACCCATCTCTAAAATGGGACGGCCGTCGGCGGCAGTGACCATGCGGGATGCGGCAGAGGCGACGGCGGAATCGGCATTCAAGATGGACAGCACGATGGTTTCTAGCACCACGCACTCACCAAAGGTGCCGCGCACCGTCAAAATGGGTGAGTTGGGAAAGTAC
Source organism: Corynebacterium sp. KPL2838 (assembly GCF_040225455.1). Lineage (NCBI taxonomy): Bacteria > Bacillati > Actinomycetota > Actinomycetes > Mycobacteriales > Corynebacteriaceae > Corynebacterium > Corynebacterium sp. KPL2838. Next base: position 23,434 of record NZ_JBEHFT010000018.1, read on the forward strand.
AGCTCGCCCTCGCGGTAGCCATCGATCTGCCCGGAAAAGCGCCAGTCGCGCAGGTACTGACGGGTATCTTCATCCAGGAAATCCATCTGTTCTAGCTGCTCAGGGGAGAAGCGGAAATCTTCCACGGCGCGCAGCACGCGGTCTGTACCGGCGACGACGCCGTAGCGACGCTCATTGGGCAGGCGGCGGGAAAAGACCTCGCAGGTCACGTTGCGGTGGGCTGTGCCATCGCGAAGCGCGGCTTGCAGCATGGTGAGCTCGTATTTATCCGTGAGCAAGGCGGTGGAGCGATCGATAGGGCGTGCTATGTCATTCATGAGCCTGATACTACTCACAGCTTAAGAAGCTTTCAGCATGCCTAGCCACCACCTTGGTGAGCTGCGGGGCGACCCTATGCCCAAAATGCCAGCGAAAAATGATTAGGCTATAAGGCATGAAGCCGCAACACCCCGAAGTCCGTATGAGCTCTCCCATGGCCACGCCCGACTTGGATGAAGGAATCGAAGTTGATGTGGCCGCGAGCGAGAACCTGCCGTGGATGTGCATCGTTTGGGACGATCCCGTCAACCTGATGAGCTACGTGTCCTACGTATTCCAAACCGTTTTGGGCTACGACAAAAAGCGGGCCAACGAACTGATGATGCAGGTCCACACAGAAGGCAAAGCCGCCGTGTCCAGCGGCGAGAAGGACAAGGTCGAGGCGGACGTAAAAAAGCTCCAGATCGCGGGTCTGTGGGCGACGATGCAACAGGCAGGGTAGATAGATGAAACCGTGGAAAAAGAAGAAATCGCTCATGCGCGGGCCCAAAATCACGGCGGTATTCGAGCCCATGGAGCGCGAGGTCATTGGCAACCTCACCGCCACTGTCTCTGAAGCGATCATCGGCCGCGCCCAGTCTGCGCCCAAGGACGAGCTGGCGGAAATGCTGGACATGCCCACCGGGCATACCGAAGCCCCAGAGGATCCCTCGTTGGCGCGGTTATTCCCAGACTTCCAAAAGCCCGGCGATGAGGAATACGACGGTGATGCCTCCCTTTTGCGCTCGCTGCACGAAAATGACATCGCGCGGGCCAAGCTGCAGAACCTGCAGGTCATCGGCAATGCGCTCGGCCCCACTGGCGGGGTAGAGGTCTCCATTACGGAGCAGGAAGCCCAGGCCTTCGTGGCGGGGCTCAATGACCTGCGCTTATACGTCGCGGCCGGGGACGCGACCGACGAAAACCTCATGACGGACCGCGATACCTTGGTGGAATGGCTGGCCTATTGCCAGGATTCCTTGCTGGAAGTGTTGATGGATTAATGATTGACGGAATTAGCATCGGCCATTTTTCCGGCGAAGATACCGGCGCCACTGTGCTGTACTGCGGGCCGAAGGGTGCGCTAGCCAGCGTGGATGTGCGTGGCGGCGGGCCAGGCACGCGCGAGACCGATCTGTTGCAGCCGCACAATACCGTGGAACGCGTCCACGCCATCGTGCTCGCGGGAGGGTCCGCCTTTGGCCTAGCCGCTGCGGATGGCGTCATGCGCGAATTGGAAGCGCACGGGGTCGGTTTCCCCGTCTTTGGCGAGGATAAGCCCGGCCCGCGCGTGCCCATCGTGCCTGCGGCGGTGATTTTCGATCTGCTGGCGGGCCCCTCTCGCCCCGGAACGGAAGACGGCGCGGCGGCGCTGCGGGCGGCCATGGCCGGCCACGACGAGACGGTTGGCACTGTCGGCGCGGGCGTCGGCGCCACGGCGGGTAAGCTGCGCGGCGGCTTCGGCCTGGCTACCCGCAAAGTGGGAAACTACGAGGTCAGCGCCGCAATGGTGGCCAATCCCGTGGGCGAGGTCATCGACCCGCACACAGGCCGCCTCTACGGCGCGCCGGGCCGCACGCCGGTTAACGCGGACGCCTACCGCGACCTGCCGCACCCTGCGGCGAAGCTGAATACGACGATTGGCGCCGTGCTTACCGATGCCCCCGTAACCACCGCCCAGGCCCAACGCCTCGCCATGACGGCCCACGATGGCATTGCGCGCGCCGTTCGCCCCGCGCATTCACCGCTGGATGGCGATACCATTTTCGCCCTGTCCACAGCGCAGGAACCGGGTGAGGTGGATATGGTCCAGCTGTGCGCTGCGGCGGCCGATGTGGTGGAGGAGGCCATCGTCACCGCGGTCACCGCCGCACGCCCTGGCCTGGGGCTTCGCGCGTATCGCGACTTGCTCGGCTAAGATATTGCCCATTATGACTATGGGTGGAACTTCGCGTAATCAGCCGGCGCCGACCAGCACGAACAACCGCGGCCGCGGCCGCATCAGCACCGGCCTATCCCTGGCATTGGGGTTCCTTGCGGTGGAGTGGTCGGTTCACCTGATTAATGCCGTCGTCTTCGGTGGCGGGCTGTCCAATTACGGCATCCGTCCGCTCGACGTGGATGGCTTGTGGGGCATTATCACGGCGCCGCTGCTGCACGGCAACCTGGAGCACTTGATGTCCAACTCTCTGCCGGGCGCCCTGTTTTGCTTCCTGATCGGTTTGTCTGGACGCCGGGTGTGGTGGGAGGTCACCTTGATCACCACCGTGGTAGCGGGCTTTGGCACGTGGTTCCTGGGCGGGGCCGGAACCTCGCATATCGGCGCGTCTGGGCTGGTTTATGGCTGGCTGGCCTACCTCGTGGTGCGCGGCGTATTCAATCGCTCCCTGCTGCAGATCATTTTGGGCATCATCCTGGGCTTTTCCTATTCCGGATTGATTTGGGGCGTGCTGCCGGTCGCGGAGGGCATTAGCTGGCAAGGCCACCTCTTCGGCGCCCTGGGCGGCGTATTGGCCGGCATGTTCATCACCTCCGATGATCCGGCAAAGGCAGGGAGGAAATAATGCCTAACGCATCATCTCCCATCGGCATCTTTGACTCGGGCGTCGGCGGGCTGACCGTGGCCCGCGCGGTGATGGAGCAGCTACCGCAAGAATCCGTTATATATATGGGCGATACCGCCCACGGCCCCTACGGGCCGCGGCCCATCTCGCAGGTGCGCGCTTTTTCCCAGGATATCGCCGATAAGCTGGTAGAACGCGGTTGCAAGATGCTAGTCATAGCCTGCAATACCGCCACCGCGGCGTTCTTGCATGATGCCCGCGAGCGCTACGATATCCCCATCGTAGAGGTCATCCACCCGGCCGTGCGCCGCGCCATGTCCACCACGCGCAATGGCAAGATCGGCGTCATCGGCACCGAGGGCACCATCAAATCCGGCGCTTACCAGGATCTTTTCGCGCTCAACCCCAATGTAGAGGCGGTAGCCACCGCCTGCCCGGACTTCGTGCCCTTTGTCGAGCGCGGGATTACCGCGGGCCGCCAGATCCTCGGCGTCGCCGAGGGGTACCTCGCGCCCCTGCAGGCCCAGGGCGTGGATACCTTGGTGCTGGGATGCACGCACTACCCGCTGCTTACCGGCATCATCCAGCTCGCCATGGGCGAAAACGTGTCCCTGGTGACCTCCTCAGAGGAAACCACCAAGGACGTCATGCGCCTGCTCACGGAAACTGACATGCTCGCCCCCGAGGGCAACCAGCCGGTCCATTCCTTCGAATCCACCGGCGATCCTGAGGTTTTTGCCCAGCTGGCCACGCGCTTTTTGGGCCCGCAGATCGGCTAATCCTCCCCCTTTTGCGCGCGGTACCAGCATTTGGGCCGGATTCATGGAACTATTGGTTCCATGAAGCTGACCATCCTAGGCTGCTCCGGTAGCGTACCCACCGCAGACAATCCTGCCTCCGGCTATGTCGTGTCCTTCGATAATGCACCGTCCATCATCCTGGATATGGGATCGGGCACGCTGGGCCAGCTAGCTAAACTGCAGGATCCGTGCGATGCCCACGTGGCCTTTAGCCACCTGCACGCGGATCACTGTGCGGATTTTCCCTCCCTCATGGTGTGGCGCCGCTTCCATCCCATCGCCCCGGCTGCCTCGCGCAACTTCTGCTTCGGCCCGTCTGCCACGCCGACGCACTTGGGCCGCCTGTCTTCGGACGAAGTGGATGGGATCGACGATATGTCCGATACCTTGGCGTTTAGCCCGTGGGTGGCGGGGGAGCGCCAGCTTGTCGATGACGTCTTTATCACCCCCTTCCCCGTTAATCACCCGGTAGAGGCCTATGCGCTGCGCATCGAGCACGCGAAGACCGGCAAGACCATTACCTATTCCGGCGATACGTCCTATACGCCCGCGCTTGTCGATGCCGCCCGGGGCGCCGATCTCTTCCTCTGCGAGGCCACCTGGGGTGCTTCCTCCGAGGGTATGGCACCTGGCATGCACATGTCGGGCGCGGAAGCGGGGCGCGCGGCGCGGGAAGCCGGCGTTCGTACGCTGGTGTTAATTCACATCCAGCCCTGGGGCGATGCGGAGGCCACCGTGGCAGCGGCGCGGGAGGAATTCGACGGCGAGATCGTGCTGGGTACTGCGGGCATGCAGTTCTAAGTTACGCTGGAGGGCATGACTGAATTTACTCGTGCCGATGGGCGCGCGCTCGATCAAATGCGCAGCGTCCGCATTACCCGCAATTTCACCACCAACCCGGCTGGATCCGTCTTGGTGGAGTTTGGCAATACCCGCGTGATGTGCACCGCCTCCGTCGAACTCGGAGTGCCGCGTTTCAAGCGCGATTCCGGCGAGGGTTGGCTGACCGCCGAGTACGCCATGCTGCCATCCGCCACCCACGACCGCATGCCGCGCGAATCCATGCGTGGCAAGGTGAAGGGCCGCACCCACGAGATTTCCCGCCTGGTTGGCCGCTCCCTGCGCGCCGCTGTGGACTTGGAGCAGCTGGGAGAAAACACCATCCAGCTCGACTGTGATGTGCTGCAGGCCGATGGTGGCACCCGCACCGCCTCCATCACGGGCGCCTACGTTGCGCTTGCCGATGCTATCGCCCACCTCAAGTCCGAAGGTGTTGTCCCCGGCGAGCCGCTGCTCGATCCCATCGCTGCGGTCTCCGTGGGCATCATCGACGGCGAAATCTGCCTGGATTTGCCCTATGAGGAAGACTCCCGCGCCGAGGTGGATCTCAACGTGGTGATGCAGGAATCCGGCGACTTCGTAGAAATCCAGGGCACCGGCGAGCACGGCCTCTTCGGCCGCGAGCAGCTCAACGGCATGCTAGATGTGGCCCAGAAGGGCTGCAGCGAGCTCATCGCGGCGCAGAAAGCGGCGCTGGGATGGTAATCCTCGTCGCCTCCGGTAATCCGAAGAAGTTGGCCGAGCTCGATCGCATCTTGTCCGAGGCGGGCATCGAGGGCGTGGATCTGCGCCTGCTTTCCGAGGTCGAACCCTACCCCGAGCCCGTCGAAGATGGCCGCACCTTTGCCGATAACGCGCTCATCAAGGCCCGCGCCGGCGCCGCCGCCACGGGTCTGGTGACTATCGCGGATGATTCCGGGCTGGCCATCGAGGAGCTCAACGGCATGCCAGGCGTACTCTCGGCCCGCTGGTCAGGCGAACATGGCAATGACCAGGCCAATAATGACCTGGTCTTGGCGCAGATGATCGATGTGCCGGACGAACGGCGTGCCGCCGCCTTCGTCTCCGTGTGTGCCCTCGTCACCCCCGAGGGCACCGAGCGCGTGGCCGAGGGCCGCTGGGAAGGCCAGCTACTGCGCGAGCCGCGCGGTGCCAATGGTTTTGGATACGACCCGCTCTTCCAGCCAGAGGGCGAGTCGCGTTCTGCGGCGGAAATGTCGCCCGCAGAAAAGAACGCGGTCTCGCACCGCGGCCGCGCCCTTTCCCAGCTGGCCCCGTTCATCGCGGAGCTGGCCGGCTAATTAAGCGTTGAGCTGGAATTGCTCCTCGATTTCCTTGCGGCGCTTGTGCTCCATCCAGAACGAGAGGAAAGGCACCACGCCGGCCAGCGCGGTGGTAATCAGCTTGCCGGCTGGCCACAGCGCGCGCGGGCCCAAAATCAGGATGGACAGCAGGTAGGCCATGTACGCGATGCCGTGCACGATGGCGATGTAGGTCGCCCACTCCGGAATCTCCGCGCCCAAGACGTACTGGAAGAACATGCGGATGACCAGGATGATCAGGAAGATACCGGTCACCGTGGCCGCGATGGAAAAGAACTTCAGCGGGCCGCGGATGCGCGCCTTGCGGTCTGGGTGTACCTGGTTTGTCATGATTTAGTTTCTCCTTTTATCTGTTGGGCCCTCGTCGCGACCCTCTGCGGGGGAACCGCGGCGGCGCCGAGGCTGATTCAACGCATTAAACTCTTCCACATTCAGCTGCGGGCGCTGCGGCAAGAAATCCTCATCGATGGCGGTTTTCTCCGCCGAGCTAGCTGGCGAGCCCCTCACCTCAGAACCATCGGGCGAATCAGATCCTGCGCTGGCGGTTTCGCCGATATTTTCAGGGGCGTTTTCTGAGGCTTTTTCTGAGGCCTGCAGTGAATCCATCTCCCGGGCTTCGTTTTCTGCGGCAAGGCGCTCATTTTCATAGCGCAGGGTGGTGCGATAAGCATAGACCACGAATACCGCAAATAGAGGCCACTGAAAGGCGTAGCCCAAGTTTTGAAAGGTGCCCGAGCCGGAGCGGAAGCGCGTCCACTGCCAATAGGCGAGGAAGAGGAAAAGCACCACGAAAAATATGACGAGGGCGATGTGCCACCACCGCACCTTCACGCGCCGTTTCTTCTGTTCCTCTTGCATACTCACTTCACCCACCCTACCTATCCACCGCCGCAATACGGAATGACCCTGGTTTCTCGTTTATCGACGCGCCGTGTACACTATTCAACGTTGCTTGCGCCCGTGGCGGAATTGGCAGACGCGCTAGATTTAGGTTCTAGTGTCTTATGACGTGTGAGTTCAAGTCTCACCGGGCGCACAACAAAAGCACCGCAGTACTTGTTCTAAGGACTGCGGTGCTTTTGTGGATCCTAATCTACCTCGGTGAACTTGCGGTCCCAGGAGGAGCGGACGGGGTTGGCATCGGCAAGCAGGATATCGAAGCGGTCATTGGCGATCTCGACGATTTCACTTAACGCAATGCGGTATTCCTGCGCATCGGAATTAGCGAGACGCCGCACGCCGGCGTCGATCACACGCTCCACCGTGTCATTGGTATCGAGGTACGCGACGAACGGCATGCCAAAGCGCTCGCGGTAGGCGGCGGACAGCTCGGTAATGCGTTCGGTTTGCACGTCGTCGAGCTCGCTCAGCCCGAGCGATCCGCGGTCAGCGGAAATATTCGCTGCCTCATCAGACGAGGCCAGTAGCAGCTCGTCCATGGCTGGGTAGTCGTGGATGAGCGCATCGCGCCGGTCCGCATCCGCGGTCAGCACGGCGACCTGGACGGCGGCGCGCAGCTCATTGACATCGCTAAACGGCCGGGACTGCCAGGCCAGCTCGAGCGGCCAGGTTTCATTATTGAATAGCGGGCGCAGCGCGGCGGTAAACTCCTCACGCGAGGCCTCATTAAGCTCGTTAAGGCTCACGCCCTTGCCATCGGCGCGCGAGACCTGCGCGCTCGCGCTGCCGGTGTGGAAGAACAACAAGTTGAGCACGATTGCGGTAATCGCGCCGATGGACATGCCAGAAGAAACGAAGGTCTGCGCCCACTCCGGGAAGGCACTGGCTACCTCCGGCTTGAAGGTCACCAGCATGGCCAGGCCCAGCGCGGAGGTGACGATGACGGAGTTGCGGCCATCGCTGAGATCCGATTTTGCGATAGTCTGCAGGCCCACCCACGCCACGTTGGCAAAAAGTGCTAGCGATGCGCCGCCGAGCACCGGCGACGGAATCGCGGCAACGACCGCGCCGGCCTTCGGCAAAAGGCCCAGCACAATCATGAACCCCGCAGCCGCCACGGCCACCCAGCGCGATTTCACGTTGGTCAAGCGCACCAGGCCAACGTTTTGCGCAAAGCAGGTATAGGGGAACGAATTCATCACGCCGCCTACCAGAGTGGAAACACCATCGGCGCGGATGGCGCGCACCACGTCATCGCGGCGGATGCGCTTTTTGACGATTTCACCGGTGGCAAACACATCGCCAGTCGTTTCCACCATGGTGATGATCATGACGATAATCAGCGAGAAAATCGCCACGAGGTCGAATTGCGGCATGCCGAAATAAAACGGTGTGGTAATGCCGAGGGCGGGGGAGGAGGAGACTTCGCTAAAGGAGGCATCGCCAAGCGCGAGCGCCACGCCCGTGCCCAGCACCAAGCCGATGAGCACCGCCAACGTACCCACGAAGCCGGAGGAAAAACGCTGCACCAAAATGATGACCGCGAGCGTGCCAAAACCATAGAGCAAATCGCGCGTGGCCGGCACGCCCTCGGCATAATTGACAAAGTCATTGGCCGATACCGCCAGCAGCGAAGTACCCATCACCAGCAGCACTGAACCGGTAACCACCGGTGGGAAGAAACGCAGCACCTTGCCAAAGACCGGCGCGGCGAAGAAGGTAAAAAGGCCTGCGACGATGATGGCGCCGTAAATCGTGGGCAGCGAAGCCACCCCGCCCTCGCCATCGGTGGCGCCGAGGCCAATCGCGATGATGGGCGATACCGCCGTCGTGGTCACGCCCTGCACGATGGGCAGGCGCACGCCAATATGCTTGCCGATGCCCACCGACTGAATAATCGTCGCAATACCGCAGGTTAAAAGGTCGGCATTGATGAGGTGGATGGTCGTTTCCGCATCCAGGTTCAACGAGCTGGCGATGAGCAGCGGGACGATGACCGCCCCGGCATAAAACGCGAGGACGTGCTGCAGCCCAAGGGCGGCGAGTTTCGGCGCGGGGGGAACGATGTCTACGGGGTGCTTGGGCTGGGACGCCACGAAGTCCTCCTTGTTACGGAAGCGAAGCTGACCGCCTTAACAGTAGAGGTACACGCAGGTCGGCGCCAAAGTGTACGTGAGCAAAGCCACGATCGGGGCTAGATTGCCCCCGAACAAAAACGTACGGGAGGTTTATATAAATCGGGCTACCAGCAAAGTATGATGACCGGTTTATAACTGTTGCTCACGGCGATGTTTATGGTTGTTAATTTCGCGAATCGGGCCGACAATGGAGAGGTGACGGGGCTTGATGCTGCGGGAAGAAAAGGCGGCATGTGCCCCGGGAAATTTGACCCAGAAGAAGGGAATTATGACTACCGCAACTAAGCCCCAGCAGTATCAAGGGTGGGAAGGTTTTGCGCCCGGCCCTTGGACCGAGGGCATCAACGTCCGCGATTTCATCCAGCGCAACTACACGCCTTATGACGGCGATTCCAGCTTCCTCGCTGGCCCCACCGATAAGACGCTGCGCGTGTGGGACACCCTGGAAAAGGACTACCTGTCAGTCGAGCGCGAAAAGCGCATTTACGATGTCGATACGCACACCCCGACCGATATCGATGCCTTCCCGGCCGGCTACATCTCAGAAGACGATGACGTCATCGTCGGCCTACAAACCGATACGCCGCTTAAGCGCGCCATGATGCCGTTCGGTGGCTGGCGCATGGTGAAGCAGGCCATCGGCGAGGCGGGCAAAGAGGTAGACCCCGAGGTGGAGAAGATCTTCACCCGCTACCGCAAGACCCACAACGATGCGGTCTTCGATATCTACACCCCGCGCATTCGCGCCGCCCGTTCATCACACATCATCACCGGCCTGCCCGATGCCTATGGCCGCGGCCGCATCATCGGCGACTACCGCCGCGTGGCGCTGTACGGCGTGGACTTTCTCATCCAGGAAAAGATTGAAGCCCGCGATGCCATTGCCGATGCCGGCTTTTCCGAGCACTGGGCCCGCTACCGCGAGGAGCACTCCGAGCAGATCAAGGCCCTGAAGAAGCTCAAGGCGATGGCCGAGTCCTACGGTTTTGACATCTCCGAGCCGGCGCGCACCGCACACGAGGCCGTGCAGTGGACCTACTTTGGCTACCTCGCCTCCATCAAGTCCCAGGATGGTGCCGCCATGTCCATCGGCCGCCTGTCCGCGTTCTTCGACTGTTACTTCGAGCGCGACCTAGCCGCTGGCATCATCACCGAGGAGCAGGCACAGGAAATCATCGATGCCCTCGTGCTGAAGCTGCGCATCGTTCGCTTCCTGCGCACCATCGACTATGACCAGATTTTCTCCGGCGACCCGTACTGGGCCACCTGGTCCGATGCCGGCTTCGGCAGCGACGGCCGCCACATGGTCACCAAGACCTCCTTCCGCCTCCTGCAGACCCTGATCAACCTGGGGCCATCACCGGAGCCGAATATCACCATTTTCTGGGATCCGGAGCTGCCCGCAGGCTACAAGGAATTCTGCGCGCACATTTCCATTGAAACCTCCTCCATTCAGTACGAGTCTGACCGCCAGATTCGCGACGAGTGGGGCGATGACGCCGCGATTGCCTGCTGCGTGTCCCCGATGGAAGTGGGCAAGCAGATGCAGTTCTTCGGCGCCCGCGTCAATGCCGCCAAGGCCCTGCTCTATGCCATGAACGGCGGCCGGGATGAGGTCTCCGGCAAGCAAATCGTCGAAGGCTACGAGCCGATTCAAGGCGATGGCCCGTTGGATTTCGACGAGGTCTGGCAAAAGTACGAGGAGATGCTGGACTGGGTGGTTGGCACCTACGTCGAGGCACTGAACATCATCCACTACTCGCACGATAAGTACGCCTACGAGGCCGTGGAAATGGCGCTGCATGATTCCAATATCATCCGCTCCATGGGCTGCGGCATCGCGGGGCTTTCCATCGTCGCCGATTCGCTTTCTGCCATCAAGTACGCCAAGGTCACCCCGGTCCGGGATGAGACCGGCCTGATTACGGATTACATAACCGAAGGCGAATTCCCGTTCTACGGCAACGACGATGACCGCGCCGATGATATCGCCGCCACCATCGTGCACACCGTGATGGAAAAGATTAAGGCCATCCCGATGTACCGCAACGCCATCCCCACCCAGTCCGTGCTGACCATTACCTCCAACGTTGTCTACGGCAAGGCAACAGGCTCCTTCCCGTCGGGCCACAAGGCTGGCACCCCCTTCTCCCCGGGTGCTAACCCGGAAAACGGCGCGGATAACCACGGCATGGTCGCCTCCATGCTGTCGGTGGGCAAGCTGGATTACAAGGATGCCTTGGACGGCATCTCTCTGACCAATACCATCACCCCGTCCGGATTGGGCCGCACCCCAGAAGAGCGCATCACCAACCTGGTGGGCGTGCTGGATGCCGGCTTCATCATGGAACAATAAGAATCACGACAAGGAGAACCATCATGGCAACCCCAACCTATGCAGAACGCCTTTCAGACATGAAGGCCAGCCGCGACGAGCACAAGATGAACTCTGGCCTGTACCACGCCAACATCAACGTGCTGGACAAGTCCACGCTGGAAGATGCCGTTGAGCACCCAGAGAAGTACCCGAACCTCACCGTTCGCGTCTCTGGCTACGCGGTCAACTTCGTCAAGCTCACCAAGGAGCAGCAGCTTGACGTCATTTCCCGCACCTTCCACCAGGGTTCATAATCATGGCTGATGGCATTACTGGTTTGGTCACCCTGTCGCCGGAATCCGGCGAGCGCGTTCGCGGTGTTGCCGCGGGCCTGGGAACCGACCACGAACTCGATGAGATTACCCGCCCCGAGCTCATGGAGGCGCGCCGCACCGGCGATATCGCCCTCGTGCACTCTTGGGAGCTGGTAACCGCCGTCGACGGCCCGGGCACCCGCATGACCATGTTCATGTCCGGCTGCCCCCTGCGCTGCCAGTACTGCCATAACCCGGACACCATGGAGATGAAGACCGGCACCTTGGAGCGGGTAGACGATGTGGTCAAGCGCATCAAGCGCTACAAGCCCATCTTCCAGGCTTCCGGTGGCGGCCTGACCATCTCCGGTGGTGAGCCCCTCTTCCAGATTGCGTTTACCCGCCGCGTGCTTAAGGAGGTCCACGACGCCGGCATCCACACCACCATCGATACCTCCGGTTTCTTGGGCTCGCGCTTGCGCGATGAAGACCTAGACAATATCGATCTCGTGTTGCTGGATGTGAAATCGGGCGACGAGGAAACCTATCAGCGCGTAACGAGGCGCCAGCTGCAGCCCACGCTCGATTTTGGTGACCGCCTCAACGCGATGGCCAAGCCGGTGTGGATTCGCTTCGTCGTCGTGCCGGGCCTGACGGATTCGGCCGAGAACGTAGAAAACGTCGCCTCCATCGTGGCGCGGTGGAAGTCCAATGTGGAGCGCGTCGAGGTCCTGCCCTTCCACAATATGGGCAAGGACAAGTGGGAGGGGCTCGATATGACCTACCACTTGGCAGATACCAAGCCACCGAAACCGGAGGACGTGGAAAAAGTCCGCAACGTTTTCCGCGCGAAGGGCCTAGAGGTTTACTAACCTGGGTGGGCATGACTCACTACCGCCGCTTCGGCCACGATATTATTGAACACACCCTGGAAGTCCCGTGGGATTATGACAATCCGCGCGGGACTTTTGCTCTCTATGCCCGCGAAATCATCCCGCCAGGAGGCGAGGACCTGCCGGCGCTTTTGTACCTGCAGGGCGGCCCGGGTTTTCCGGCCCCGCGGCCGGTCAAACCGACGGGGCTTATCGGCAAGGCGCTCGAGCGCTATCGCGTCATCCTCCTCGACCAGCGCGGCACGGGGCGTTCGCACCGCATCGATAGGCTGAGCCCCGCAGAAGAGCGCAGCGCAGAACACCTGGCCTTGCTGCGCCAGGACAATATCGTGCGCGATGCCGAGCGCCTGCGCGAACACCTGGGGCTGGAGACTTGGTCCCTATTTGGCCAGTCTTTTGGCGGCTTTTGCATCACTGCGTACCTATCTCAGGCGCCCGAGTCCGTCAAGCACGCGTTTTTCACCGGCGGCATCCCCACGCTGCAGGGCGCGGATCACCTTTACCGCGCGACTTTTAGCAAGCTCAAAGCCCGCCAGGAGCGTTTCTTCCGCGAGTTCCCTTGGGTGCAGCGGCGCGTCGAGGAAATCATCGCCCACCTTGATAATTCCGATGAGCGCCTGCACACCGGCGAGCGGCTGTCCTCGCTGCGCTTTCGCACCATCGGCACCGATTTGGGGCGGGGCACGGGCTTCGACGGATTGGCCTACCTCCTGGAAGAGCCCTTCCGCACCGTGCGGGGAGAGAAGATGCTGCGGGATGATTTCCTGTGGGGCATCGGCGAGCGCGTGAGCTTTGCGGAGGCGCCGCTTTATGCGGCTATCCACGAGTCCATTTATGCCGGCAGCGGCGGGCAGGCGGCGACGCAGTGGTCGGCGCACCGCGTGCGGGAGGAGTTCCCGGAATTTGCCGAGTCCGGCACCTGGCTGACCGGTGAGCACATTTTCCCGTGGCAGTTTGATGAGGATCCGGCGCTGCAGGCCTTCAAGGAGGGAGCGCAGGGGCTGGCGGAGCGGGAATTTACGGCGCCTTATGCGCTTGCCGATGCCCCCACCTCCGCCGCCGCCATCTACCTCGACGATATCTTCGTTCCGCTGGAGGAATCCTTGGCCACCGCGGCACATTTGGGCGATATTCGCCCGTGGGTGACAAATGAGTACCAGCACAATGGCATCGGCGAGAACGGCGCGGAGGTGATGGGCAAGCTCTTTGCGCTTATCGATGACCACTAGCGAATGCTTTCTGCCTGTGCGAAAATTAATTTCACACTCGTAGTTAGGGAGAGGGAATGTTTAGCTTAATCATCATCGGAATCATCATCTTGCTGGTTCTCGCCACCGTATTTGATGGCTACTACATCGTGCGTACCCGCGAGGCGGCCATCTTGGAACGGTTGGGTAAATTCCAGACGGTCGCCCACGCGGGGTTGCACTTCAAGATGCCTTGGATTGACCGCGTGCGCGATAAGATTTCGCTGCAGGTGCGCCAACTGGACGTAATGGTGGAAACCAAGACGAAGGACAATGTCTTCGTCCAAATTCCGGTCGCGGTGCAGTACGAGGTGGTAGAAGGCCGCGAACGCGAGGCCTTTTATATGCTCTCCAACCACGAGCAGCAGATCGTGGCCTATGTGCAAGATAATGTGCGCTCGTCGGTGGCGAATATGGGCTTGGACGAGTCCTTTTCCTCTAAGGACACCATCGCGCAGAACGTGGCGGCCTCACTGCGGGATAATATGGCCGAATACGGCTGGAACTTCGTCAATACGCTGGTGACCGATATCCGCCCGGATTCCCGCGTGCGCGAGTCCATGAACTCCATTAACGCGGCGCAGCGCGAGCGCGAGGCGGCCATCGCCCAGGCGGAGGCGGAAAAGATCCGCGTAGTCAAAGAAGCCGAGGGCGCTGCGGAGGCGAAGAGGCTGCAGGGTAGGGGCGTTGCAGAGCAGCGCAAGGAGATCGTGGAGGGCATCGCCCAGCAATACGAGCTACTGCGCGATGCCGGGGTGCAGGAATCTCCCGAGGTCCTCATGCTGGTGTCGCAGTACCTCGACGCGATGGTGGATGTCTCGAATAACGGCCAAGCCTCCGTGCTCTACATGCCGTCCAACCCGCAGGGAATGGGCGATCTGTTCAGCGGCATGCGTGACGTGCTGATGGCGGACCGCGCGCTGGATGAGTCCGCCGGGCATTAAGGGCCTACCTGCGCCGCAGGAGGAGCATTAGCCCCAAGATGATGGGGACGCCGCCCATGATGAGGAGGTAGGTCGTTTCGGCGGATGCCGAGGTGGGATCGTACAGCTGCGACATCGATCCGGCCAGCGAGGTGCCTATGGCCATGGTGAGGAAGTACAGCGCGGAAGAGCGAGTGGCATAGGCCCGTGGTGCGTGGGCGGCGGATGCGGCCATGCCCACTGGGCCGATGAAGAGCTCACCGAGTGACATCAAAAAGATGGTGCTCGCTAGCACCAAAAACGGCGTGGAATTTTCCCCGCCTCCCACAAAGGGCAGCAGGAGGAACATGCCTGCACCGGCGAAGATGATGCCGCAGCCCATGAGCGCGCGCCGAGAGTTGGCCCAGCGCGTCATGCCCGCGGCTAAGGGCAGCGAGAGCAGCAGGATAAATAGCGGGTTGAGCGATTGCGTCCAAGCCGGTGGGATCTCGAATCCGCCGATGGCGCGGTTGAGGCGCTGATCCGAATAGACCGCAAGCACGCCGTAGATTTGTGGTTGCAGGGTCCAGTAGGCTGTCGAGCAGGCGAAGAGCGGAATGAAATCCAGGATGCGGCGCCGCTCATCCGCGGTGACCTGCGGGGATCGCAGCATGCTGGCAAAAAGCCCGGCCGCGGCCGCTACCGTGGCGATAAGAAGCAGCACGGTCAGCGTGCCTGGGGAGACGGTGATGACGAGCAGCACGCCGGCTACAAGCGCCGCCAGCGCGATCAGCCCCGCCTTACCCGGGGCCTGGGTGGGGTGTGGTGGGCGCGACGGAACGTCTATCTTTTTCCGCAGTGCGCCGTAGGTGGCGCAGCCGCAGCACATGAGCACCGCTGCGGCGAAGAATCCGGCGTGGTAGCCGTATTCCTCGGCCAGCCACCCAGTGAGCATGGGGCCAAAGAGCGCGCCGACATTGATGCCGAGGTAGAAAATCTGGAAGGCCCCGTCGCGCGCGCCGGCCTCGGCGGGAAAAGCGGCGCCCAGAATCGTAATCGCGGCGGTCTTGAGCAGCCCCGAGCCGAGAGCGAGCGGCAAAAGCCCGATGATGAGCCCCGCGGTGCTGGGGACGAGCGAGAGGGCAAAGTGCCCGCACACCAACAGCCCGGCGCCGGTAAGTAGGGTGCGCTCGGCGCCCAAGAGTCGGTCGCTAACCCAGCCGCCCACAAACGTGAAAAGATAGAGCAGGCTGCCGTACGCGCCGACGAGCGCGGTGGCCTGCGTTTGCTCCATGCCGAGCCCACCGGAGGTGGAGTAGAGGTAGTACGCGAGGATGGCTTGCATGCCATAAAAGCTGAAGCGCTCCCACATTTCGATGCCCGCAACTGCCGGCAAAACCACGGGTAAGCGGCGAATTGAACGCCGTTCAAGAACTTTCATAAAAAGGACTATAGCGGCCGAGAGTGTGTGCTAGATCTAATTTGGTGGATATTTCTACTAAAGACATAGCGACAATCGATGCCCACCACATCTGGCACCCCTACGCCGAACCCGGCGCGCCCACGCGCGTGGTCGAGTCAG
This sequence comes from Corynebacterium sp. KPL2838, assembly GCF_040225455.1. NCBI lineage: Bacteria > Bacillati > Actinomycetota > Actinomycetes > Mycobacteriales > Corynebacteriaceae > Corynebacterium > Corynebacterium sp. KPL2838. Next base: position 39,550 of record NZ_JBEHFT010000018.1, read on the forward strand.
CCGCGGGCGTCCACCTCACGCTTGCCGATGGCACCCAGCTCATCGACGCCATGTCCTCCTGGTGGGCCGTCGCCCATGGCCACAGCCATCCGCGGCTTACCGCCGCCGCCAAGGAACAGATCGACCGCATGAGCCACGTGATGTTCGGCGGGCTTACGCACGAACCGGCTGCGCGGCTGACGGCCAATCTCATGGAGCTCACGCGCCACGACTTCGCGCAGGTCTTTTATGCGGACTCGGGATCGGTTTCGGTGGAGGTAGCAATCAAGATGGCCCTGCAATACCAGCAGGGGATCGGCCACTCGGAGCGCACGAAGATGCTGACCTGGCGCTCGGGTTATCACGGCGATACTTTCGCCGCGATGAGCGTGTGTGATCCCGATGGCGGCATGCACTCGATGTGGACCGGCACCCTGGCGCAGCAGGTTTTCGCCCCGGCACCGCCGACGCGCGGGGCGAGCGAGAAGGCGCGCGAGGACTACCTGCGCGAATTGGAGGGCTGCATTACCGACGAGGTCGCGGCCCTGATTATCGAGCCCGTCGTCCAAGGCGCCGGCGGCATGCGCTTCCACGATCACGAGTTGGTGCGCGGGGCGCGCGAAATCTGCGACCGCCATGGAATCGTGCTGATCGCGGATGAAATCGCCACGGGGTTTGGGCGCACCGGGGAGCTTTTTACCACCCAGGCGGCGGGAGTGGTGCCAGATATCATGTGCGTGGGCAAGGCGATGACCGGTGGTTTCATGACGATGGCCGCCACGCTTGCCACCGCCCGGGTAGCCGAGGGTATGCACCCCCGCGCGCTTATGCACGGACCGACCTTTATGGCTAACCCGCTGGCCTGCGCGGTATCTGCCGAGGCGACCTCCATGATCCTGGAGGGAACGTGGCGGGGGCAGGTTGCGAGCATCGAGAAGCAGCTGCGCGCCGGGCTTTCCGGGTTGGAGGGCGAGCCGGGCGTGGCAGACGTGCGGGTGCTGGGGGCTATCGGCGTGGTGGAGATGGAGCGCGACGTCGACATGGCTGGCGCCACGGATGCGGCGGTGGACCAGGGCGTGTGGCTGCGCCCGTTCGGCCGCCTCATCTACACCATGCCGCCGTTTATTAGCACCGAGGACGAGGTCGCGCAGATTTGCCGCGGGGTGCGCGCTGCGGTGGCAGGAGGAAAGCGATGATTATCTTTGTCACCGGCACCAATACCGACGTGGGAAAGACGGTGGCCACGGCGGCGCTCGCCAGCGCCTTTGCCCAGAGCGGGCGCGAGGTCGTCTATGCCAAGCCCCTGCAGACCGGCGAGCCGGACAATAGCGGCGATGCGGCGACGGTGCGGGCCCTGGCGGGGGTCGAGGTCACGGAGATGGCGCGCTTTCCCGAACCGCTAGCACCGAACCTCTCGGCGCGCCGGGCGGGCATGACTCCGCCGAGCAAAGAGGAGCTCCGGGACTGGGTGGCGGGGCTGGATGCACCAGGCCGTGTGGTGCTGGTGGAAGGCGCCGGCGGGCTGCTGGTGCGTTTGGCAGACGACTACACGCTTGCCGATGTCGCCACCAACCTCCTCATCGTCACCTCCCTCGGCCTCGGTAGCCTCAACGCCGCCCAGCTTACCGTCCGCGAGGCGCAGCGGCGCGGGATTAACGCGATGGGGCTTATCGGTGGCAGCGTGCCCGCAGAGCTGGATCTGGCGACGCGGCTGAACGTGGATGAGCTTCCGGCGGTCACGGGTTGCCGGTTGTGGGGCAGTGTGCCAGAGGGCGCAGGTGCGCTGGGCCGGGAGGACTTCACCCTGATGGCTGGGGCGCACTTTCCCGCAGATATGTGCGCGGAGTTGCTTGCGCACGCCGAGTAGCGCTACCTCGGTGAGGCAGCGCTAGCGGATCCAGCGGACCTTGCCGTTTACCCGGGCAAGGCGGCCGCGCAGGGGAGGGGCGTTCGGATCGTCTTGGTTCACCCCGTTGTGGTACGGGCAGCACACGGTGAGGTTGTCCGCGTTGGTCATCCCGCCGTGCTTCCACGCCTGTAGGTGGTGGATCTGAGACTTATCCGCCGGGTGATTGCACGGCGGCCACGGGCAGGTGGGGTTTTCGGCGGCGGCCATCAGTCGCTGCTTTTCCGAGGCAAAGCGCGAGGTCCGATACAGGTTGACTGGGCCTTTCACCGGATGGATGAGCGTGGCTAGCCCGTGTTCGCTGAAGGTGCGCTCTACGAGCTGCGCACCGGTAATGGTTGCACCGTTGGTCAGCCGAAGCGTGACCTCGTCGCCATCGCCATCCAAAATCTGATCCAGCGCGTTGAGCGGGATAATTACGTTCGTCGTGGTCTGTACCGTGGCAGCGCCCTCGCCACGGAGGAGCTCGCGGAAAGACGCGAGTGGGTCATCGGGGTCGAGGGCGGAATCAATATCCGCGAGGAAGGAAGAGGGTGCGGTAATGCGCATCGTCCACGGGCCTTCTGGGCGGCGCAGGAGCTGTACGCCCTCGCGCGGCGGCCGGCGGCGCGGGCGCCATTCGCGCAGCCGCTTCTTAGCGAGCCGGGCGATCTCACTGGCCGGTCCGTGCAGCCGGCACAGCTCCACGCGCAGGTTCCACGCGGCGCGCTTGGTGGCCGCGCGGGTGGCGTACTTCTCGATGAGCTTCAGCGTCACCAAATCGTGGTGGCGCGCGCCTGCGGCGGCAAGGCGCTGCTTGCGGCTAAAGGAAGTGGTGCCGAAATAAACCTCCGCTAGGCTGAGCAGTTCGCGGGCCTCGACATCCGGCAGGCCGAGCTCGAGGAGGGCGCTTTCAGGCATGCCGTGGGCCTCGGCGAGGATATCCATCGCCGAGGAAATCTGGGTGGCATAGGACTGCAGTGCGTTCATGCCTGCAAATCTAGGCGCGCATTACCGCGGCGCCAATCGCGCCCAGCGCCGGCCTGTGGATAACTTGTATAAACGTCTACAAACTTAGCCCGCGGCCACCGCAAAGAGGTACGAAATCAGCATGCGCTTTAGCTCCATGACCACGGAATCGAACTTGTCTGGATCGCCCGAAATGGCGTAATTAAGCAGCGAAACCACGGTGTGGATAAGGAAGCGCGCCAGCTCAATGCGTTGCGCATCGCTGTGCTCGGTGGCCAGCGGGCGGAGGATCTCGGCGAGCGGCTCCAAGAGCTGCAGCTCGGTATCGGCGGCCGTGGCCCGCGTCGCCGGGGTGGATTGGATGGCGTGCCAAACGGCGCGCCGGGAAGGATCCTCGCGCCACATCCGCGCGAGGTGGTCGATGAATTCATCCAAGACATCCGGCCACTGCGGGGCCGGCACGAGGCGCGAAAAGCGCTCGATTTCGGCCAGGCTGGTGGCGGTATCTTGCCGGTCGAGCTCGCAGATGAGCACGTATTTATTGGCAAAGAACTGATACAGCGTGCCGATGGGGACCCCAGCGCGGTGGGCGACTTCATCGAAGGTGAAGGATTCGAAGCCGACATCGACAAGCACGGCGCGCGCCGCCTGCACAATGCGCTCAAAGCGCTCCCGGCTGCGCGCCTGCGCTGGCCGACGCCGCGGGACGAGAATCTCCTCCACCGGCTTACTCGAGGCCCTTCATCACGCGCGCGACGTGCCCAGTGGCCTTCACGTTGTAGTGGGTCTGGCCGATGGTGCCATCCGGCTCCACGAGGAAGGTGGAACGGATAACGCCCTGGACCACCTTGCCGTAGTTCTTCTTCTCCCCGAAGGCGCCATACGCGGTCATGACGGACTTATCTGGATCAGAAAGCAGGGGGAAGTTGAGATCGTGATCATCGCGGAACTTCGCCAGCGCCTCGGGTTTATCGGGGGAGATGCCTACCACCGCGATATTGAGGTCATTGAGCTCCGCTAAGGAATCGCGGAAATCGCAGGCTTCCTTGGTGCAGCCCGGCGTATTGGCACGCGGGTAGAAGTACACCAGCACGCGCTGGCCTGCGTAATCGGAAAGGGAAACGGTGTTGCCGGTGGCATCGGCAAGCGAAAAAGCGGGGGCGGTATCTCCTACGTTCAAACGAGTTTCAGTCATGGAACCTACTTTACGTGCTCCCCGGCCTGCGCGGTGGAGGCCCTGCACGGTAAGATAAGCTCGTTAAGAGCGAAACTTAAGCTAAGAGGAGAATTCCGTGGCACGCAATATTGAAGATATTCAACGCGATATCGAACGCACCCGGCGCCAGCTGGCTAGCACCCTGGATGAAATTGCGGATCGCAGCAAGCCGCAAAACCTCGTCGATGACGCCAAGAACGCCGCCACCGAAAAGTTGCAGGACCGCAACGTTCAGTTGGTGCTCGGTGGCGTCGGCGCGGCCGTTGCTGGGCTGATTGCCTATTCCGTGTTCCGCTCGCGCCGCCGCAAGAGCGACCTGAAGGAATTGCAGCGCTTGCTGTCTGAGCGCCACTAATTTTCCCCGCCTTACCCCCACGCGTGAACTGGCCCCCGAAAGTTGGACTGGTTTAATTCTAGGCGATGAGGGGTTCAAGGGTCTGATTCCGATATTGCAT
>NZ_JBEHFT010000019.1:0-43337 GCF_040225455.1 Corynebacterium sp. KPL2838
AAGGAACGCAGACAAACATAACCTGCCCCTGCACAGGGGCAGAGTTACGAATCCTGGGTAACCTCAAGCGGAACTGCAAACAACGTAATGGGGCTATTTTCGCTTTCTAGGAAGCTTCAGCCTTACAGCTCGTCGGTGTTCGTGCTGCTCGGCGTTTTCGTCGGCGGTTTCGCTCTGCCCACCGAGCGCCTGGCGGTGGGATTCGGGAAGCTGCGGCAGGGCGGCCCGTGAGGGCATCGACCAGGTGATGAGGATCAGGCGCCCGAGGAGCTCCCCGTCCGACACGCCCACGACTCGGCGTAGCGGCCGCCCTTCGCCAGCAATTCATCGTGCGTGCCCCGTTCTGCGACCGTCCCGTCCTCCGAAAGCACGACGATGAGGTCGGCATCGCGGACGGTGTGCAGGCGATGGGCGACGACGATCACGGTGCGATCGCCGCGCAACGCCTCCATCGTGCCGACGATCGCCCGCTCAGTGGCCGCATCCAGCGAGGACGTCGGCTCGTCGAGAAGCACCACCGGGGAATCCTTCAGAAGCGCCCGGGCGATGGCGAGGCGCTGCCGCTCGCCTCCCGACAGCAGCGTCCCCTCCTCCCCCACCGGGGTATCCCACCCGGAAGGCAGCAGCTCCACGATGCGGTCCACCCCGGAACGCCGAGCGGCCTCGCGCAAGCGGTCCCCGTCACCGGGCCCGGAACCGAATTCGGGGTCGGCGAAGACCACGTTGTCCCGCACGGACGCGTCGAAAAGGAACGTCTCCTGGAACACCGGGGTCACCAGCGAGTTCACGCCGTCGGTGCCGATCCGAGGCAAGGGCACCCCGCCGATGAGGATCTCCCCCGAGTCCGGATCATGAAAACGCGACAGCAGCCGCATGACCGTCGTCTTGCCCGCCCCCGACGGTCCCACTACAGCAACCAGCGCTCCCTGAGGTGCACGGAAGCTGACGCCGTCGAGAACCTTCTTATCCCCGTACCCGAAGCTCACGCCGCGGAACTCCACGTCATGCCCGTTGGGCAGCTCCGGTGCGGTCGGTTCGGGAAGGGCGGGGATCGCCCGCAGGTCACGCAACGCAGCCAACGTGTTGCGGCCCGCACCGAAACCGCCGGACAACGCTCCCGCCGTGGTGATCGGTCCGGTGAACTGGACGACCACGATGAGCATTGGCGCCAACTGCGCCGGCGCCATCCCGCCCGTCGCGGCGACTGCTACGGCGACGATTACCGCCGCCGTGAACACCGCATGGACGACCGAACTCAACCGTCCGATGGCCGCCCCCTGCGTCGACGTCGCCTTCGCGAACGTATCGTGTTGGGCCCGGATCGCCTCATCCACCATCGCGTCCGCCGCCGAACCGTCGCTCGCGGCGCGAATCGCCTGCTGGCAGCGGGTGAACTCGATCAGCCTGCCGGAGACGGCAGCGACGGCGTCAGCATGCGCTTCGTCCGACTCCCCGCCGACCCGGCCAATGGCCCGGTAGGCGAAGAAGAGCACCGGCGCCGACGCGACGAGAACCAAACCGACGCGCCAATCCACCGCCAGAATTCCGAAGGCGATGACGGTCGGCGCAACCACCGCGGCGATGACGGGCCGCAGGATCACGTGCGGCACGGACGCCGCGAACGCGATACCCGACGACGCCATCTCCGAAAAGCGGCCGGCCGTGGACTTGGTGACGTACCCGAGTGGCAACGTCAGCACGCGTTTGCCCAGGGAACGCAGCAGGGACGACAGCACCGCTGCGGAATTCGCCCTGCCGACCGTCCCCGCGGCGAGGGACAGCACCGCATGGGCGACCGCGAGGCCGGCGATGACGCCGGTGAAACGCCACGCCGTCGCATCATCTCCCTCGGCCAGAGCCGACAGCAGCGGCAGCAGCGCGACGAACGCCGCTCCCTGGGCCAGCGAGGCAAGCGCGGCCAACGCAATGAGCCACGCCAGCGTCATTCTCGAGCGCCGATCCGTCATCGACCACAAGTCCCGAATCATCGGTTCCCCGCCTTTTCATCGTCTGATTCAGTGCCCCGCGGAGCGGATGGTTCGTCGTCGAGCGCGAACGCGCGCCACAAATCCCGGTAGCGGCCACCGCGCGCAAGCAACTCGTCGTGGGTACCCGCCTCCGCGACCGCTCCCCCATCGAGAACGAGGATGCGGTCGGCGTTGCGGATCGTGCTCAACCTGTGCGCGATCACAATCACCGTCCGCGAACGGGCCAAACGCTCGATTGCGGACTGGATGAGGGCCTCGGAAGCCGGATCCGCATAAGCGGTTGCCTCATCGAAGATGAGCACCGGCGCGTCCGTGACGATCGACCTCGCGATGGCCACGCGCTGCGCCTCACCGCCGGAAAAGGTCACGTCGACGTTGACCACCGAATCCAGACGCTTCGGCAGCGCCGCGATGACCGCATCGAGGTTCGCGAGCTTCGCGGCCGCCATGATTTCGCCGTCGGTGGCGTCTCTCCTGGCCAGCCGGATGTTCTCCCGCAACGGCAGCGTGAGCAACTGCGGATCTTGGAACACCACCGACACCGAGCGGTGCACGTCGCGCACGGCGATGTCGCGAAGATCGGCGCCGCCCAGCAGCACCGAGCCTTCAACGGGGTCGTGGAAACGCGCCAACAGCCGGGCGACGGTGGACTTTCCGGAACCGGAGGACCCCACCAGCGCAGTGAGGGTCCCCGGTTCGAACGTCGCGGACATCCCGTCGAGGACCCGCGGCCCATCGCCGTAGGAGAAGACCAGGTTCCGGACCTCGAGCGCGCCTCCGCGCACGGGCACCGGATCGGCGGGCTCGGCGATTGGCGGCGTGCCCAGCACCTCCGCGATGGACTTCAGGGCGGCAATCCCCGCGATGATGGGTTCGGAGTTCATGGCCACCCGCACGATCGCCGCGGAGAGTCCAAGGCTGAGAACCAGCCCGGCGACGAGACCCTCCGGTATGCCGCCCGCGGCGTCCCTCAGAGCGAGGCCGGCCCAGCACACCACTGCGAGAACTGTGATCGGGGACGTCACCACGTCGATGAACCCGAGATAGATGTTCGACTGCCGGGACCAGGCGGACCACGCGCGGACGAACGACAACGCCGCGGCATCGTAGCGACCCGCGCCCTGGTTGGCGCGTCCGAAGGACTTCATCACCGGGATACCGCGCACCAACTCGATGACCGCGGCCGTCACTCCTTCGGAGGCTCGCTCGTAGTCGCGCTGAAGACCGGCTCCGCGCGAAATCATCACGCCCATCAGGGCGAAGGTGACCAGCACCGGGACGATCGCCACCGCCGCGATCCGCCAATCCACCGCGACGAGCGCGATGAGGGAAAGCAGGGGAACCAGCACCGCCACCACGGTCTCACCGACGGTGTGGCCCATGAGCTGGTGGACAGCCGCGACGTCCTTCTCAACCGACCCGATGATTCCCGACGAGCGCCGGGCGTCCAGCCAGCCCAGCGGCAACTTCCGGATTTGGGCGACCAGCCGGCGCCGGAGGTGGAGCTGCAGGTCGTTATCCGCCCGGTGCGAGAGCATGCCGGCGGCGCCGTCCGCGGCCATGCGCACCGTTGCGGCGACGACGATGACAGCCACGGCCAACCACGTCCGATGCTCCGGGGCCTCCGGGTACGTCATCGCGATGTCGATGATGCCGACCAGCGAAGCGACGGTAGCCACCGACGACAGGACGGATAACGCGACCACCGCACGCATCCGCGTCCGGATCGGGGCGAGCAGCGACCACGGGCCTACGGTCCCGTCCACGGCGCTCACTTGCCCGCCTCCCCGATCGCGCTTTTCTTCGTGAGAGTGCAGAAGTACACCATGCCGGCGTGTGAGGCTCCGCCCAGCTTCAGCCCGTTGGCTTCGGCGAGGTCCTCGAGCTCGCTGCCCCGGAACACCCGGTGGCCCATCTTCGCCATGACGGCCATGTCGACCCGCTCGTTCACGTCGGGATCCTCGGCGAACGTCTGCACGTAAGCGATGCCGCCGTCGGCGAGCAGACCGGCGACCCTGCCGAGCGCGGCACCCGCATCCTTCATTTGGTGGAGCGCGCCGCACACCCAGATTTCATCGGTCCTGCCGGGCTCTCCCGCGAGCGGCGCGAGGACGTCGGCGACGTGGAATTCCGTCCGGGCCCCGAGCCTTTCGACGGCGGCGCGTTCGCGGGCGATGCGGATCGCATTGGGCGACAGGTCGTAGCCGACGATGTTCGCCCTGCGATAGCGAGGCTCGGCGGCGAGCATGCGGGCGAGCCACCCGGTTCCGCAACCGAGGTCGAGAACCCGGGCCGGCGCATCCGGCCCGGGATCCAGCGCACGGAGCTTCCGATACACGGCGGCGGCGTCCATCGGTTCACGCGCATAGCGGCTGAGGAACCTCGGCTGGACCTTGTCCTCGTAGGCCGCGAGGAGTCTGCGGTTGTTCTGGACGATCTGGGCAATCGACTTCATCTGGTTCTGTCTCCGGGGTGTGTGGGCCGCGTCCACGCGGCAGTTTCGGGTTAGGTGCTCGGGTTCGCGGGCCGTCGTCGGCGGCGCCGCTCCAGTGGACGTGCCCGTCATGCAGACTCCCCCGGCCTCGTTTTCACGGCGATGCCCCACGCCGCGAGCACGGCGATGCCTAAGAACCAGGCCGCGCAGACCACCAGACCCGCAGCCCCGGTGCCGTTGACGGCCTCGCCTGCCGCGGATACGGGGGTGTGCCCGGCGATTCCGCGCAGGAGGGGACGGAAGTGGTCGGCGGGCATGAGCACCGTGTTGACGAACATCGCAACGATGATTAACGGGATGAGGGCCACGGACCCCTGGGGGCTGGTGATGGAGAACGCGATGTACGTGCCGGTGCATGCGGCCGCCGCGGCAACCATCGCCCCGGTCACCGCGATCCTCCACCACCAGGACACCTCCGGGGGGCCGTCGGAAAGCAAGGCGGCCACCGCCGCGACGACGGCCGTCATCGCCATGATCCGGATGAACTCGGCAATGATCCGTGCGGCCGACACGGCCGCGTACGGTGACGGCATGGTGATTAACCGCTCGTGGAAGCCATTGCTGCGTTCAACGAACACGGTGGACGATCCCGTGATGGCCAGGATGAACGCCCACGCCGTCACGACCAGGATGACCGCGTTCCGGAGTTCGAACTCTCCGGTGAGCTGCCTGACCAGGCCACCGAACATGCGGTTGACGATGAACAGGTACACGAGCGGAGCAATGAACGTCATGAACCAGAAGTCGGGGCGCCGCAGCCAAATGTGGGCGATGCGCCGCAGATGCACGAAGATGGCGCCGATCATGATTCGCTCCTCGAGGTGAACCGGCGGATGAACAGGACGATTCCGGCGACCACCGCGACACCGAGCCACAGGGCTGCCTCTTCCCCGGCGCTATCCGGGAAGGCGTCCGGGGACGCCGCCCTGATCACCTCGATCATCGGCGAAAACGGCATGTGACGTACGACGTCGCGCAGGGAGCCGTCCAAAGCGGTCGCCGGAATGAACGCGGTGGAGAACATGAGCAGCAGCATTTCCAGCGCCTGGATCGATGAGGCCGTCGACACCGGGGCGGGCACCATCAGGATCACCCCGTCCGTGACCAGGGACAGGACCGCCGCGGCGAGCAGCGACCACAGGACAGTCCACGCGACGTCACCGACAGCCATGTCGAGGCCGCAGGCCCACGCGACGACCAGCAGCGCCGCGATCGACGCGGACATCCGCAGCACATCGGTGGCGAGCCTGCCGGCGACATAGCCGCCTGTGGCCCCGGGCAACACGCGCACGCGGTCAACGAGCCCGGATTCGACGTCCTGTCCCACCGCCATCGCCGACGCCGCGGCGGTGAACATCGCCGCCTGGAACAGGCAGCCGCCGAGCACGAAACGCAGGTACCCGAAGCCGGATTGCCCCGCCGAGTATCCAAACACCGCGTACAGGCACAGCAGGAAGAGCGGCGGAACTACGAACATGGAGATCAGCGACGCGGTGTTGCGTCGCAACAGCAGCAGATCCCGACGGAGAAACGCCGCGACCGACGTCGCACTCATCGCGCCGCACCCCCCGCGTTCATCGATATGAACACCTCGTTGAGGGTGGGCGACGACACGCTCAGCGAATCCGGCGACGCTTCCGAGGCCTCCATCGCCTGCGCCGCCGCCTCGAGGACCCGCGGTCCGGGGTCGACGTCGAGGGACACCGACTTCCCCGCGACGCGGGCGCCGTCTAGGCACGTTCCCCCGAGGCAGCGGGCGAACGCCTCCGCCTCGGCGGCGGTGGCGAAGGACACGCGGAGCACGTGCGACCCGAAGTCGCGGCGCAATTCCTCCGGCGTTCCGCTGGCGACGATGCGGCGATCCTTGAGCAGATGGACGTGGTCGGCCAGCGCCTCCGCCTCTTCCAGGTACTGGGTGGTCAGCACCAGGGTCATTCCGTCGTCGCGCAGTTGCCGGATGAAGCCCCACAGCTCTTCGCGGCTGACAGGGTCCAGCCCCGTCGTGGGTTCGTCGAGGAACAGCAGCCTGGGCACGACGCACAGCGACGCGGCGATGTCGAGACGGCGCCGCATGCCACCCGAATAGGCCGACGCCAGCGTCGAGGCACTGTCCGCGAGCGAGAATTGCGCGAGCAGTTCCGTCGCGCGGGCGGCCGCGGCGGCGCGGTCGAGTCCGCGCAGCCGCCCGAAGAACTCCAGGTTCTCCCGGCCGGTGAGGTTCTCGTCGATCGCCGCGAATTGGCCGGTGGTGGCAATGTCGGCGCGCACGCCCGCCAGGTCCTCTTTCACATCGCGCGAGAAGATGCTCACCTCGCCGGAGTCGGCGGTGATGAGCGTCGACAGGATTCGGATGAGGGTGGTCTTGCCTGCACCGTTGTGGCCGAGGAACGACACGATCGCCCCGGCGGGCACGGTAAAACTCACGCCGTCGAGCACATGCTTGCGCATCCGGGCGCCGCGCTTTCCCTTGCGCCCGCCGTCCGGCGGGGCACCTGCCCCGCCTTCGGGCGGGGTGCCCGCATTGCCCGCAATCGGGTAGCTCTTCGTGAGGTCGCGGACGACGATCGCCGCACCTCGTTCAGCTTGTTCCTTCATCGTTTCCCCTTTTCTTTGGTATCGCAGTGGGCCGCTGTCGGCAGCGGCCCCGTGGTCGAGTTGTCATGCGGCACCTCGATATGGATGCCCGCATCGCGGGCGAAGGCGAGGACCGGTTCGAGGAGCCGGGGGTGGCCGACGAGATCCCGGCACCCCGGCGCGACCGGCTTCCCCGCGACCGCCACAACGGTGGCGGCAGCAATCGCCGCGGTCATTTTGTAGGAACCCGGGCCGGTCGCCCGGACGACGGTCGTCTCGGCCGTCGGCCCCGCATCGCCCGCGCCGGCGGACGACAGTGCGACGACCAGCTCGGCGGGTTGCGGAGTGCCCTTCACCCGCGCCTTCCGCGATGTCACGGCCGCCCCGAGACGGGCGAGCAGACCGGAGACAACGGGCATCGCGTACAGTCTCGACGTGCAGATCTTCTCCACCGACTCATCGGGGAGAGCATCGAAGGCGACGTGGTAGGAATAGCCGCGGATCGAGGGGCACACCTCGCGTACGACGTCGATGTCCGGGCATTCATAGCCGATTCCGCTTTGCGACGACACCGGGTTGCGCCGCACTTCGACAATGGCGCCGCCGAGCATTGCGCGGTATCCGCCGCGAATGGTCCGGAACATCGACTCGACCGACGCGGCCCCGGATTCCTGGTCGGCGCCGATTCGCAGATCGACCCGCACATCGCGGACCTCTTCGACCCCCGCAGCGCGGGCCCCGAGAATCAACAATGCCGTCGACAAGCCCGGGCACAGGCCGAACCCGGTGAGCACGGGAACCCCCTCCCGCCGGGCATCCCCGTCGAGGGCCATGATTGCGCGGCGGGCGTCGATCGAATCGTTGACGTCGATGTACCCGGTACCTGAGTCGATGCAAGCACGGGCGAGTGAGTCTGCGTTCACCTCGAACGGGCCGGTGCAGTTGACCACCCAATCGTGTTTTCGGAAGACCCTGCAGATCTCGTTGTGGCCGGCGGCGATCCTCAGCGGGAAGTGCCGCCCCGGGCCATCGTCTGGCTTCTGCCGGGAAGTGTAGGCCAGCTCAATCCCGTCGACGACGCCGAGCATCCCCCGGACGAGCCGTCCGGTGACGCCGGTACCTCCGGCCACCAGCACTTTCACGGGTTCGCCCGCGTCGCGGTCCCGTGCTTCCCCGCCGTTTCGTCGGTCAGTCATTTTCCATCTCGTTTCCCCGGTCCCGCGACCGGTCGATTCCTTCGGACGACGGGTCCGCTGCCCTGTCGTCCGTTTCCGGCGCCCGGCGCCGGCGTTCGATGTACTCCCCGATGAGGGCCCCGGTCAACGCGGCATCCTCTCCGAGGACGAACGAATAGTGGTTTCCCGCGACGCCGGCGACGCAGAGGTCATCGACGAGGTGATCCCGCCACTGGTCGTGGTTGTGAGCCTCGCCGTCATCGGGGAGAACGAACAGCGCCTCCCTCACCCGCCCCCCGGGCCGGTACCGGGTGCGGGCATCGATGAGCGAGCGCAGCGAGTTGAACTCCGTCGCCGTCACCCGGTCGCCGGAAAGCCCAAGGTCCTCCAGGAGCGTCGGTGCGACCGCTGCGGCCAGGGCACGCAAACGGGCCCCCCGTTCCCCGTCGGTCTCGTCGACCCCGCCGAACTCCGCCCAGAGGCGGGCAACCGGCGTTCCGTGCGGGAGATCGGCGATCGAGGGCACCACCCGGGACAGCAGCCCCTTTTCGGATTCCGCGCCGAAATCCCCGACGTCGACCGCGATCCCCGGAGCCAGGCTGTCGAGAAACACCAGCGCGGGATCAAGATCGGCCAAACGGAGCACCATCTCGGCCGCGATGGTGCCGCCGAGGCTCCATCCGACGATCGCCGGGGCGGCACCGTCGACGAGCACCTCGCGGACCCGGCCCGAGTAGTGGGCCGCGATGTCGCCGATGCCGATGGCGTGGGGGAATGGTCTCTCGAACTCCGCGAAGCCGACGCCCCACACCTGCCCGCCACCGGGGATCGCGAGGGCCAGGTCTCGGTAGATGTCGACGGTGCCGAATCCGCCGTGGACGAGGAAGATCGGGCGCGCCTCATCGCCGCTGCGCAATAGGACCAGCGAATGGTCCGCGGCCGACGCGCCGGGGTCATCCACGTCCCGCCGGTCGGTCGGCGTGGCCGTCGACTGGCCGACGAGCTCGGCCACGCCACGTGGCGTCGGCTTGGCCAGCGCTTCCGCGAGCGGTACCGACGCCCCGGTGATGTCCTGGATCCGCTGCATCAGATTCACGAATCCCAGGGAGTCGTAGCCGAGGAGGAACAGGTCGTCGTCCGCGCCGGCTTCAGCGCCGCCTAGGTCGGCCCGGACCATCCCGGTGATGACCGTCAGGTATTCGCGAACTCGGCCCATCAGGTCCCCGGATGCGATCCTCGAGATCGAGCCCGACCTGTCGCGCTCCGCCGATGACGCGCCCGCGACGCCGTCGCCGATCGCCCCACCGCTGGAAGAAGTGCCCCCGACCGCCAGGCGCAGGCGCCGAACCTGGCCGACGCTCAGCGGCGCCGCTTCGGGGCAGCCCCCGGCGAAGCCCGACACCGACCTGATGTAGTGGTCGAAGATGTCCTCCACCAGTTCCGGTTCCAGGATCTGCTCGACGAAATCCCAGGCGACGTTGATACGCCCGCCGACCTCCATCACTTGGTTGTCCAACAGCACCTGCGGGGTCTGGGAGATGGCGTAATCGACGTCACCCAGGACGTGGGCATCCCTACCCGAGCCATCGCCTGCCGCGGAACCCTCGCCGAACAGCAACGAGGTGTACACGAACGGCGCGATGGCCTGTCCGACGGGCAGACCCCGGTGGCGCGCGATGGCGCCGAGCAACGACACCCCGGAGTACCCGGCCGCCATGTGCCCGAGCAGCCGGTCGCGCAGTTCCGCCGTCCACCAACGGAGCTCATAGTCGGCGGCCGCTTTCACCGGCATCAGAATGACGCCGGTGAAATCACCGAAGACGCCGGCGAAGTCGGCGATTTCGGGATCACGGTTGTACGTGGTGATGTTGATGCCGACCGAATCCCCCCTCGACCACAGCGACAGGCTCGTCGCATAGCAGGCGAGAAGCAGTGCGGACACGCTGCCGTCGGCGGCGCTGGCCCGTTCCCGCAACAGTGCGGTTTCCTCAGCGGTGAACGTGTGCGACAGGCGACGCATCCGCGGCACATCCACGTCCGCGGCCGCACCGATTGATGGAAGGGTGTTGCCGGGCGGGAAGTCCTCGACCACCGTCCGAGTCAACGTCTCATCGCCACGCCCGACCGCCGAAGCCTCCCGGCGCTTCATCTCCAAGACGTACGTGCGGTAGTCGCCGGTGACGGGCGGAAGCTCCGTTCCCCGGTACAGCTTGTCCAGGTCGTCGATGAAAATCCGTTGGCTCGCCCCGTCTCCGATGATCATGTCCACGCTGAAGAACAGGCGGTGCCTCCCGTCCGGGAGCGCGAACGCCGACAGATGAAACAAGGGCCAGCTGCCCAGATCGAATACCTGGTGGCTCAGCTCATCGCGCTTGCGCCGCACCGCCTCGACCACGGTCGCCTCATCGGCGGCCCGGTAGTCGGCGACGGCAATGCGGTAGCGCGGAACCTCCGGCAGAATCCGCTGCGCGGCTTGTGCGGTGAACACGACGCGCAGCATCGGATGCCTGCGGATGAGGTTGTCGAGGGCGTCCTCCAGGCGGTCGATGTCGGTACCGGGTTCGGTGACGGATTCGATGTAGTAGTGCTCGGTGACGCCGCCCAGCTCGAACCCGGAGTTCCGGCCGACGTAGTAGGCCTTCTGCATGTCGGTCAGGGGGAACGGCGCGTGGGGGTCGTCCCCGAATTGTTCCACCGGATCCTTCCCGTGGGCACTCGCGGAGGATTCTCGGGCACCTCCTGCGGCTGAACCGGCACCGCCGGCACAATCGAGGGAAGACACTGCCTCGGCGACGGCTTCAGACTCGGCACCGGACTCCCGCATGGCCTCCGAGACAAGGCCGGCGATGTGCGCGATGGTCGGGTCGGCGATGACGTCGCGGAAACGGAGCCGGACGCCCGTCTTCTGCCGGATCGCGCGCATCATAACCTGGAATTGCAGAGAATCGCCGCCACGGCGGAAGAAGGACTCTCCCGCGCCGCACGCCGGATCCGCCCCACTCGTCGACGGGGCTTCCCCGAGGATCTCGTCGAAGACTCCGGACACCAACTCGATCGCCCCGGGGGCGGCGACGGAACCAGCCGCGCCCGCGGCTCCGGCCTCCGCCCCGGCGACCTCGCCATCGGCCGTTGCCCCGCCGCCCGCGGCACCGACGTGCCTACGAATTTCCTCCTGATCCAGTTTCCCGTTGACGGTGACGGGCAGGTGCGCCACGGGCAGCAGGACCGTCGGTACCATGTACGCTGGCAAGCAGCGGGCGAGCTCGGCCCGGACGGCATCCCGCGAGCCGGTCATGTCGTCCGCCGGAACGTAAAGGCACGCCAGGAGTCCCCGACCGCCCGATTCGACGACCGCCGCCATCGACGCGGTCACCAGGCCGGACCGCTCGAGGACCGATTCGATTTCTCCGAGTTCGACGCGGAAGCCCGCGATTTTCACCTGACGATCGCGGCGGCCGAGAAATTCCACGAAACCCTCCGCGTTGAAGATGCCCACGTCTCCGGTCCGGTAGCAGCGCCCGATGCCTGGGACATCCCCGAAGGCGGCAGCGGTCCGCTCCGGATCGGCCGCATACCCCTGCGCGACGCCGAGACCGCTGATGTGGATTTCCCCCGGCACGCCGACGGGGCAATGCACCCCGTCGGGCGCGAGCACGTGGATGCCCTGGTTCGCCAGCGGGTACCCGTAGGGAATGCGGTTTTCCAGGCTGTCGCGTAGCAGCGGGCAGTGGATGGACCAAATGCTTCCTTCGGTCGCACCGCCGAGGCTATTGATCGACGCGTTCGGGAACATGTCCATGGCCCGCGCCGGAAGCCCCGCTGCGATGCGATCGCCGCTGAGCAATACGGTGCGCACATCCGGGAACACGTCGTCGTCCGCCGCCCGGACCAGGGCGAGCTCCAAAAGGGCGGGCGCGGAGTTCCACAGCGTGACCCGCTCTTCCCGCAAGACGTCGAGGATTTCATCGGCGTCGCGCTCGTCTCTGACCATCGTCACCGTCGCGCCTGCCGCGAACGCCCCGAACACGTCGTAGACCGACAGGTCGAATCCCAGCGACGACAATCCGATGATGCGATCGGCGGAGGTGACCCCATACCGCCGGTTCACGTCGAGGATGGTGTTGATGCAGTTGCGGTGACTGATTCGCACACCCTTTGGCCGGCCCGTCGTCCCCGAGGTGAAGATTACGTAGGCAAGGTCGTCAGGGGCAGTGCCAAGCGAAGGGTGCGCACCCGCGCTGCCCGCGCGGTCGCAGACTTCCGCGGCTGCGGGCTTGCCGACGCCCGCCACTCCGCTTTGGTCCAGTTCATCGATCACGCCGGTGTCCAGAATCGGGCCCGACGCACCTGAGGCTTCCACGACGTATTCCTGTCGCTGGGCCGGCATGCCCGCGTCGACGGGGACGAATGCGGCTCCCGCACGCAATGCGCCGACCATGTTAACGATGTCGTCGGGATGCTTGGTGTAGCGCACGATCACCGCGTCCCCCGCCCCGACGCCGGAATCTGAGAGATGGCGGGCGATGCGTCCGGCCCGGGCCCAGACCTCGGCGTAGGTGTACGAGATGCCCCGGGCGGCGAGGCGCACGGCCGGCGCGTCCGGAGTCGCCGCGTATGCGGCTTCGACAAGCGAAACCAGGGTGTCATCGTGGATCGGGCCCGCAGCGTCGTTGTAGCGGGCGACGGCCCCCTCCGTCTCCGCATGACGGATGGGCAGAGCCTCTCCCCCCTCCGCCACCACGTCCAGGGCCTCCGCAACGACCCCGAACATCGCATCTGCCGCAGGGAAGTAATCGTCGACCACGTCCCACGACAACGTCATCCCGCCCGATGCCGGCATCACTTGGATGTCGAGGCACACCTGCGCGGTTTGCGTGTAGATGCGTTCGATGACCGGGCTGCGCCCGCTGCCCCGCTCGCCGCCGAGGTAGCTGGTGAACACCACCGGAGCAGTGGCCTGGGTCTGATTGGCCGCGTCCCGGAGGAATCGCTGTAGCACCTCCACACCGGAAACGCCGCGGTGGGACAGCCCTTCACGGATGTCCAGGTCGATCGCCTCCGCCAACCCGTCGATGGTCGCAGCTCTCCCGGCGTCGACGCCGATGAGCATCGATGAAGTGAAATCTCCCATCACCCTCGTGCCCGCGGCGAGGCCGCTGCGTTCGCTGACAGTCACGTTGACCGTCAACGCCGATTCGGGCAGCCACCTGCAGACGACGGCGGCGTTGACGGCCATTACCAGCGACGACAGGGTAACTCCAATGCGGCGGGCCCGTTCGCCGAGCTTGGCGGTGATCTCCGCGTCGAGCACCGTGCCCAAGCGCCGGGTCGACCAATCGTCGTCACCCCTCACGGCCGCCGGGAACTCCGGGCGCCGCGGCAGATCTGCGGCCTTCTTCTCCCAATAGGCGAGGTCCTCGGCCCGTTTCCCTTCGCGCCGGCGCGCAGAGATTGCCGCCAGGGCATCCCCATATTTGGAAGCCGGAGCCGGCGGCTCCCCGGCCAGCAGAGATTCGAGCTCGTCGAAGAACAGGTACACCGAACCCGCATCCATGACGATCATGTTGAAGTAGATGAACATCCTGCACCCGCCCGCATCTGCGAGCAGCCTCGCGGCGACCATGGGACCGTCCTCGTTCGACGATCGCGCCGCGGTTCGCATGTCCCGACGGATCTCCCCCACCGCCGCGTCGACATCGTCGCCGGACCCGACTACCTCGACGGTGGCGAGGCACGCGCCGGTCGGGCTCAAGACCCCGGCATCGACGTCGAGCCGATGGAACAGTACGTCGTGACGCCCGAAGACCACCCGCACGGCCTCCTCCACCTGCGGCAACGAATAGTCGTGCCGGGATTCCGCGTAAATGTACGTCGCTTGGCCGCCAAGCTCGATGTCCTCGTCCGCGCCGAGCAGGTAGGCGGTCTGGATTGGATTGAGCGGGACCGCATCCGCGGGACCGGCCCCATTTTTGCCGGCACAGCCGTCATCCGACTCACCCGTCGCTACAGCGGGGTCGGCCCCGGCAGCGGCGCCTGCGGCAGATCCGGCATCAGCGCCACCCCGGGCGGCGTCGATGACGGCCGCCAAATCAGCGACCGTGACCCCGGGGTCCATCGCCGCGTAATCGATGGTCACCCCGTACTCGTCCTCCAGCGCCAGCAGCATCTGGAGGAAAGTCAGGGAGTTCGGGATGTGGTCGCGGAGTTTCACGTCCGCCGAATCCAGGTGCACGCCGATGGCGTCGGCGATGGACTCCGACAGCCGTTCGGGGGCGACTCGGTCCCCGGTGCGAGCTCCTCCCACGGCGGTAGATGCGACGGCCGGCGCGATCGTTTCATTGGTCATCGTCATCTCCTCAGAGCAAAGCCTCGAGCTTGCGGCGGAGCTTCTTGCCGTTCGACGCGACGGGCAGCTCGTCGACCCACAGAACCCGGGAGACGGGCACCCCGGCGACGCGCATCAGTTCGGTCGTCGCGGACCGGGCCACCGCCTGTTCAGAGATCGGAGGTTCATCCCCGTCCGATCGCCCGGCACCGGTCGCATCGTCGGCCTTACGATCGGTCGGGGTCCGCCTGGCCAAGAACACGGCGATCTCCTCTTCGCCCGTGGCTGGGTTGCTCCGGCCGAGAACGGCAACATCGCGGTCAAGCGCATTCTCCAGCACGGCTTCCAAATCAGCCGAATAGTAGTTCCGGCCGTTGACGAAGATGATGTCCTTCTTCCGGCCGAGGACGAACAACTCGCCGTCGCGGAGAATGCCCATGTCCCCCGTTGCGAACGCCCCGTCATCGGTGAGCTCGTGCTCCACGATCCCCTCTGCTGTGATCGCGGCTCGGGTCATCGGAGCGCCGGCGATGTGGATTTCACCGACGGTGCCGTCGCCGAGGACCCCGCCCCCGTCATCGCGGATGGTCAACGAGATCCCCGGGACGGCCTTGCCCAAGGCGACGAACTCAGCTCCGGACTCGCTCTCGATGTCCTCGAAACGCTGCCCCGTGGCGATGCCCGTCCGGTCAAGTCGCACCGTGGACAGACCCGAGTAGATGTCCCGGGTCGTAACCAGGAGGCAAGCTTCGGACATTCCGTAGGCGGAGGTCAGGGCATCCTCCCGGAGGCCCATGGCGGACATCGCCGCGAGGAACTTCCGGGCCAATGGAGCGTCGATGGGTTCAGAACCGCTCATCAGCTTCTGGACGTTGGAGAAGTCGTAACCGTGGTCATCCCCGAGGGGCCGGCGCTCGAGATGGTGCAGGAAATGCTTGAACGCGAAGTTCGGGCACACTGTCACCGTCGGCCGGTGCCTGGTCACGGCCTCGAACCACCTCGGGGGATCGGCGACCACCTCGGAAACCGGCAGCAACACCTGGTCGTACCCACGAAAAAGGGCGTAGACGTGGAAACCGATCAGCGAAAGGTTGTGGGTCAAAGGCAGCCACGTGAGCATCTTGTTCTCATACCGGTGCGCGTGGCGTGGGATCGTCGCGCGCAGACCGTTCAGCACGGACTCGTTGGTTACGATGACGCCCTTTGGCGATCCCGTGGAACCGGACGAAAACTGGATGAGGGCTTCGCCGACCGTCCCACCTCGCACCGGGAACGCGGGGACCGCCCCGGCGCCATCCCCGGAATCCACGTCCCCCGCCTGAGAGAAGTTCGATTCAGCATCACCCGGCATCGCCGCACCCGGTTCCGCGGCAGCGTCATTGACGATGGACACGTCGAGCAGCCGGTCCTCGCCCACGACCACGGCACCGTTTGCGCCGGTGAGCAGCGTGTGACTGCGTTCGTCGACCAGGATCGGGGCCCCGGGCATCATGTCCGAGAGCGTCCGCACCCTGTCGACGTCAACCGGGCCCGACACCGGCGGCGCAAGCGCCGGAACCGCGCCGGCGTAGACGCAGCCCCAGAACGCCCGGATGAGCCCGCGGTTCTCCGAAACTTGGAAGATCACGCGATCGCCGGGGCCGATGCCGGCTTCAGCCAACCGAGTCGCAGCCGCCACCGCCTCCGCGTGGACCCGGCCATACGGGACGAAGACGTCCCGCCGATTCTCGACGAAGGTGATCCCCTTTTTCGTCTCATCGGCCTTGTCCCGAAGCACGTCGCTGATGGTCCGGATCGTGTTCATTGGTACCTCTTTCGGTTGTCGGCGCCATGCCGGTGCCGGGCGGACCGGGCCCGCATGGCGTGACCCGGAGGATGTGTCTGAAGGGTTGAAAGGGTGAAGCAACTGGGTGGGGCGCGTCTCCGCACAAGCTCGGAAACGCTCGCGGGCCCGGGACCCGCCGGTTCCGGGTGCCCGTCAAGTCACTGCGGACACCAGGGCGGCGACGAAGGCCGCGGCGGACGCTGCGGCCGCGAACCCGTCACGCACTCGCCAGGGGTGATCGGTGCGGAAGGTGCGCCGCGGATGACG
The DNA here is from genome assembly GCF_040225455.1 of Corynebacterium sp. KPL2838. NCBI lineage: Bacteria > Bacillati > Actinomycetota > Actinomycetes > Mycobacteriales > Corynebacteriaceae > Corynebacterium > Corynebacterium sp. KPL2838. Next base: position 16,649 of record NZ_JBEHFT010000019.1, read on the forward strand.
GCCGAAGTTGCGCATCGCCAGGGTCAGGGACAGCTTTTCGGCGCAGCGCACGGCGCTGACGAACAAGGGAAAGGCGATGCACGCGGGCGTCGTCGCGCGAATGAAGCCGGAGCGGAAAGACTGCCCCGGTCGCATCGAGCGCAATCTAATCGCCCATGTCAGATGGGGGATTTCGCTGCGCAGGAACGCCGCGATGCTCACCCCGGAAATCGCTATGGTGCACCATGTGTAGGGAACCCGGAGGCGTTGCACCATGGCGTCGAAAAGCTCCTCGACGCGCATGCACGCGGAGACCAGGACCGTCCCCGCGAACACGGCCGTCAGCAGCAGTCCGTGATGGATGCCGTGGCGGACGGCCTCCGCCGGATCCCCACCGCCGTAGAACTCGGAGCGCCACCCGAGCAGGCCGAAGAACACCCCGATCAACAGGACGAGGAGGACCTTCCCCGCCGTCGCCCGAACGTCGCGTTCCGCGATCGCAGCGAGTGCGAGGAACGCAACCCCCGTCAGCGCGAGAACGGCGTCTCCGCCGGAGAGCAGCCCGGCGACGAGGACGAGCATCACCGCCGCGACGATCGTGATGGCGTTCAACCCCGCGCGCCTCCGAGCGTCGGATTCACCGGTCCAGGGGCTTTCGTCCCCGGACGTCCGTGCGCCGGCCGCGGGCAGTGCGCGATCCCGCCGGGACGACTCCGGGGCAGCCGGCACGTCGGTCGCGGGACCGGACCAGGCGACCTTCCCTTCGGCGACGATGCTCGCCCGATCCGCCCACGTTCGCGCGACACGGCGGTCGTGGCACGTGAACACAACGGTTCCGCCGGCCCCGGCGTATTCCGCCAGCGCATCCAGCACGATGCGCGAGCTCGGCGAATCCAGGTGCGCCAACGGCTCGTCGAGAAGCAGCAAACGGCGATTGGCCGCCACCGCCAGGAAGATGCCCAACCGTCTTTTCTGTCCGCCCGACAGGACGAACGGCGAGACGGGATCAAGTGCCCGGGGGCACAGGGCTTCCCGCAGTTTCCGCAGCTCATCGGCGCCGAGTGGCCCGTGCGGGTCCGTGCCGGCCAGCGCGGAGTCGATTTCCGCGGCGACGGTCGCGCGGGTGAACTGGTGCTCGGGGTTCTGGAACGCCCACGACGCGAAGGCGTCGGGGGCGCGCCGGGCTGGCTCGCCGTCGATCCGGAGGTCCGCTCCCGCCTTCATCTGGCCCGACAGCACCGCCAGCAAGGTGGACTTACCGGCTCCGTTGGTGCCGACCAAGGCATGGATCTCGCCCCGTTCCAGTGTCAGATCGGCCCCGTTCAGGATCCGCTCCCTGCCCCGGGCCACATGGGCTCCGGTCAAGGCCAGCAGTGGAACGGCGTCCGCCTCCGATTCCGGATCGGCGCCATCCCCGGCTCCCCGGGGCCTTCGCCGCCGGTCCGGACTGAGACGGTCCGGTGCCCCCGTGCCCGGCGTACTGGCGTCCGGCGCTCCGGCGGTCGCGGCCGACGTCGCAATGCCCTTCACCGCGATGCCCTCCGGCGCTCCGTGCGCGGCGACGCTCCCGTCCGCATCGAGGATTGTCACCGTGTCGACCCACCCGTCGAACGGGCGGAGGTCGTGCTCGATGAGCAGGATGACGCGACCCGGGGCCCGCAAATCACGGATGGCGGCGAACAGCGACCGGCGACCGTCCTCGTCGACGTGGGCCGCGGGCTCGTCGAAGATCATGACCTCCGGCGCCCTGGCCACCGCACCGGCGATGGCCATCCGCTGGCGTTGCCCACCCGACAAAGCCCACGGATCCTTCTCCGCGAGCTCTGACAGCCCGAGCTCCGATAGGGCCTCGGCTGATCGCTTGGCGACGATGCCGGCTTCCACGAGGGAAAACTCGAGGGCCATGGACACGTCATCGACGACTCGGAGCGTGAGCACCTGCGTCGCCGGGTCTTGCCCGACGAAGGTGACCCGGTCCCCGTCCACGGGGCGTTCGGTGCCGTCGGCATCGACGATGTGCACGAATCCGGCATGGTCGATGGGGATGTGCGAGGGGATCAGTCCAGCGATAAGGTGGGCCAGGCTCGTCTTTCCGCATCCCACGGGTCCCGTGATGGCGTTGATCGTGCCGAAATCGAAGGAGAGATCCACCATGTCGGGTGCCCATCGCCCATCGGCATGCCGCACGCCCGCGCCACTAACCCGTAACCGGGCCGGGGCCGTCCCGCGTGTCGCACCGGCGCACGCGGGTGCTCCGGCGGTCACCGGGTGACCCCGCGGCTGCGAAGCCCCTTTGCGACGGCAAAGCCCAGGACCAAAAACACCAGGCTCGATGCCAAGGCTACGGCGAAGCTGATCAGGGCCATGGGCGTGGTCAGCGAGTCGACGCCGACTGCGCGCGGGGCCATCGTTCCCATCAGCGCGGAGAACAACATCGCCGACGCCACGAACTGGGGACGCGTCCACCGCCGGTACAGGGTGACCATGAACGGAAGCTCGATGAGCAATCCTTCCACAATCAGCGCCCCGATTGCGGCGACGCCGAATGGGGTGGTCGCCGCGGACACGACGCCCATGGCAAGGCATGCGATGAGGCTCGCGCCAGGCTTGCGGACGACGATGAGGGGAACAACGCACTGCAGGAACCACAACCCGAGCGTCGCCGCGACGAGATAAACGTGGGCGATGCCGGCAAACACCTGCAGGTAAGTCAGGGGCACGATGATGAGAGACCCCGCGACGCCAATCGCGGCGGCGACGAGCATGTCGCGGGTGGATGGTCGGCCACCCGCTGCGACTGGTGCGACGTGCACCAACCGCCCGTCATCCGTCTGCGACGCCACCGCGTCCCCGGCTCCCCCTCCGGAGAGGGGTTCTCCGGTCGATCCACGTTTTCCGTTCATCGTCGCCGCCTCGCTTCCGTTGCCGATTCCCGATCGGGAACACCACCTGAACCAGTATTAGGTTAGGCAATGCTTATCGCATTACGCAAGGCTCAATTTACTGACCTTACCCCCCTCACCCCCGTTACCGTGATGGTGCCCCTCACGGGGCGCGGTCACCGGGCCCGGTATGGCTTATCTGCGTGAACATTTCCATAATCCGGGGGTGTTGCCACCGGACACCGGGGACAACCGCTGACAGCTAATAGGGACACGGACCAAACAGAGGTCTCGTCGTAACGTGGGTGCCTGCAACGGATGTCCAAGACACCGGCGACCAGCCGCAACAGAAGGACACCACCATGGAACCGTCCACAACACCCGAAATCATCATCGGCCTCGACGTCGGCAAAACCGGCCACCATGCCTGCGCGCTGACCAACACCGGCGAGAGAATTTACGACAAACCACTGCCCCCAAGACGAAGCCGCACGGCGCGAAATCTTCGCGTCCATGCAAGCCCACGGCAGCGTTCTCATGGTCATCGATCAACCCAACACGATCGGCGCCCTGCCCATCGCCGTGGCCCGCGACTGCGGTTGCACGGTCGGAGACCTCCCCGACCTAGCCATGCGAAAAGCAGCCGATCTCTACCCTGGACGATCAAAAACCGCCGCCGGAATGCATTCATCATCGCCGACACCGCCCGCACCATGCCGCACACACTGCGGGCAGTCGACCGCGACGACGAGACACTAGCAGCGCTGAAGATGCTCGCCGGATTCCACGACGACATCGCCAAAGACGCCACCCGAACGAAAAACCGCCTTCGCAGCGTGCTCACACAGATTCACCCCGCACTCGAGCGCGTCTTTGCAGGCGAGATTCTCTCGCGCACGCTGGTGCTGGACTCGCTCATCCACTACGAAGGTTCGACAAAACTGGCCGCCGCAGGTCGAGGCCGGGTCCTGAAGTGGATGCGCAACCGCGCCAAGAAGGATCCTGCTTCCCTGGTTGACGCAATTTTCGCCGCCCTTGCCGAGCAAACTGTCACGGTCCCCGGCACTGCGGCAGCAGAATTGGTCATTCCCCAGCTGGCGGCGAACATCAAAGCGCTTCTAGCACAGCGCGACACGATCGCCGGACAAGTCGAGGAGATGCTCGAATCGTTCTCTCTTACCCAGGTCTTGATGTCGATGCCCGGCGTAGGCATCGAGACCGCCTCTAGCATCTTGTTGTCCATCGGCGATTGCCAGGACTTCGCCGACGCCGCGCACTTGGCCGCTTACGCCGGCATCGCGCCGACCACCCGGCAGTCGGGTACGTCGGCCCGCGGCGAGTTTCCCACCAAGGCCGACAATAAACAGTTGAAAAACGCGATGTTTCGATCGGCGTGGATCGCGTCGAACTGCCATCCCGCATCGCGCGACTACTACCTGCGTAAACGGGCTGAAGGACAGAAACACAATGCCGCGGTGATGTGGCTTGCCCGGAGCCGCTGCAACGTCATCTATGCACTGTTGACTCGGTGTGAGTTCTTCCGAGAAATCCCTGCTAGAACCATCGCCACGGCTGCGTAGGCCGCTGCGCTGATCACCGCCGGCCCGCACGATGCGGCCCGGCGATCAGTCATGGCTACCCCCATACGATGTACGTGAAAGTCTCGCCTGACTATTGACAATCCACATAGGGACCCCCACGCGAATCGGGACCGAGTGGCGGCCGACCCCTCGGCCCAACAGCGCCCGGGGCCGCGCAGAACCAGGTCCACCAGCGGTAGGCGATAGCGGCCTCCCGCACCGAAAGCTCCGTCCCCCTCCCCTGCCCTCCCCATAGCCTCACCCCCGTGATTTAGGAGGGGGAAGAGGGCGTTCGAGGGCTCAACAGCTCAAGCCCAGGACCGCCGACTTAGAGCTCGTCGATGTGCTTGCGCTTCGGGTAAACACGCGGGCGAGCACCGGCAATCTCCTCAGCGATGCGAACGACCTGGTTGGAGTAGCCAAACTCGTTGTCGTACCAGACGTAGAGCACCAAGTGCTTGCCGGAGGCGATGGTGGCGATGCCATCAACGATGCCGGCATTGGTATTGCCCACGAAGTCGCTAGAGACGACCTCTGGGGAGGCAATGTAGGAAATCTGCTGGCGCAGATCCGAATGCAGGGAGACATTGCGCAGGAAGTCATTGACCTCATCGCGGTCGACTTCTTGCTCCAGCTCTAGGTTAAGCACCGCCATGGACACGTCCGGGGTGGGAACGCGGATGGCGTTACCGGTCAGCTTGCCTTCGAACTCAGGCAGGGCCTTGGCCACGGCCTTGGCAGCACCGGTGGCGGCAAGCACCATGTTCAGGCCAGCGGCGCGGCCGCGGCGCTCGCCCTTGTGGTAGTTATCAATGAGGTTTTGGTCATTGGTAAACGAGTGCGCGGTTTCCACGTGGCCGTGCGCCACGCCGTAGCGGTCATTGATGACCTTGAGCACCGGGGTAATGCCGTTGGTGGTGCACGATGCGGCGGAGAGGATCTTATCGTCATCGGTAATGGCGGAATCATTGATGCCAAAGACGATGTTTTTAATATCTCCCTTGCCCGGTGCGGTCAGCAGCACGCGGGCCACTCCCTTGGCCTTAAGGTGCTGGGACAGGCCTTCCTTATCGCGCCAAACACCGGTGTTATCTACCAGCACGGCGTTGTTGATGCCGTATTCGGTGTAATCGATCGTGGCTGGGTCGTTGGCGTAGATCATCTGGATCTTCGTACCATTGGCCCAGATAACCTGTTCTTCCTCATCCACGCTGATGGTGCCGTTGAAGGCACCGTGGACGGAATCGCGGCGCAGGAGGCTGGCGCGCTTGATGATGTCCCCTTCGCCCTTATTGCGCACCACGATCGCGCGCAGGCGCACGCCGCCGTAAGCGGCTTCGCGGGCGACGAGGATGCGGGCAAGGAGGCGGCCGATGCGGCCAAAGCCGTAGAGCACGACATCGGTTGGGTCGATGTCCTCGCCGGCACCGACGATTTCCGTGAGTTCATCTTCGAGGTAGCGGCGCAGGTCATCTTCGCCCGACTCTTCAAAGCCCAAGAGGAGGCGCCCGACGTCGATGGACGCGGAGCTTAGGTTCATATCCGCTAACTCGAACAGGATGGGCAGGGTTTCTGCCGTGGAGAGCTGGCGCTGGGCAATGCGGCGTCCGTAGCGGTGGGACTTGATGATGTCGATATCGGTCTGCCCCACCAGCGGGCGGCCGAAGATGGTGGCGACGACGTTGTTGTTGCGGTGCAGTTGGTGGATGAGGGGAATCATCTGTTGCGCCAATTCGAGGCGCTCGTTCCAGTCATCATGTCCAATATGTGCGTTCGCAGTCACGAGGCTCCATCCATTTCTATTTCGGGGGTGGCTAGCAATCTTCGCCCCAAATTTTAGCGTGTATCAGTGTTTGTTTTGGCATAGAGAGTCCAGAATGTCTGCGACACTACCCCCGCGGATTTTGGCGGCCGGCTCACCTACGAGGCAGTAGGCTACGGCGTCATCGTGCTGCGCTCGGCGTTCCTTGAGCACGGAATTAAGCATGGGATATACCGGGGGTACATCGGGGTGGGCGCGGGTGTAGTCGTTTTCCAAGCCGCGCGCATGCCGCCCGGAAAAGGCGCGGGTGGATACGGTGGCCCCGCCGCGCTGGAGAAGCTTGCGGTTGTAGTCACTGGTTCCGGCTTCTTTAGTCAGCAAAAAGGCAGAGCCGCACGAAGCGGCAACCACGCCGGGCAGGCTTAATACCTGGGTTACCTCTACTGCCGTGCGCAGCCCACCTGCGGCAATCAGCGGGATGCTCGGTGCGACGGCGTGGACGGCTTCGTGGACGGCGGCGATGAGATCTGGGAGGGGTCGATCATCGGGAAGCGCCGTGCGGTCCCACGTGCCGCGGTGCCCGCCGGCAGCGGGCCCTTGTACGCACAGCGCGTCCACCCCCAGCGTGGCGGCGGCGCGGGCCTCGTCGGGCGTGGTGACGGTGGTCCAAGCCTCGGCACCAGCGGCGTGGATGCGGGCAAGCTGCTCAGAGTCAAAGGCGCCGAACATGGACCACACGACGCGCGCGCCGCCCTGGAGCGCCAGCTCGAGCTTGTCATGGAAGCCGAAGGAATAATCGGGATCCGGCAGCGTGGCACCTTCGGCCGCGGCCAGTTCCGCGGCGGCGGTCAACTGTGTGGGAGTTAACGGATCCTGCGGGCAAAACAGGTTCACTCCGAAGGGGATGCCGGCGCAGGCATCAATCTGGCTGCGGGCGGAGTCCACGCTGGCAGAGCCGAGCCCAAGGGTGCCAAAGGAACCGGCTGCATGCGCGGCGCGCACCAGATCCACGGTGGTAGGCCCGCCCGCCATGGGCGCTGGTATTACGGTTCGTCGCAAAGATTGAATAACCTGGCTCATAGGAAACTACTGTACCGAGCTAGAAAGGCGCATTCGTGGCAGCTTTGAAAGATTTTATTGCCCGGTTTTTCGGCGGGCCCCCGCAAGCGCAGCAGGGGCTGGATCCGGCCGAGTTAGAAGCAGACTGGCTCATCATTGGCCTGGGCAACCCCGGGGCGAAATACGCCGCCACGCGCCATAACGTGGGATACATGGCCGTGGACGATGTGCTGGCCCAAGGCGGCGACGTGCTCGAGCCGGTGCGCGGGATGGACCTCGAGGTAGCCCCGCTGCGCTGGGGCGATACCCGCGTCCTGGCGGTGCGCACGACAACGTTTATGAATCTCTCCGGTGATCCGATTGCCCCGCTGGCGCAAGCTTTGGGAATTGCGGCGGACCACATCATCGTCATTCACGATGAACTAGATCTGCCTGCCAATAAAATTCGACTAAAGCAAGGCGGCAATGAAAATGGGCACAACGGGCTGAAATCGCTGACGCACAACCTGGGCACGCGGGATTATGTGCGCGTGCGCATTGGCATTGCGCGCCCGCCGAAGGGTTCGTCGATTCCGGATTATGTCTTAGCGCCTGTCGATGCCGGCCCCGGCTTCGATACCGCCATTGCGTCCGCCGCCGAAGCCGCCCGGCTCATCGCCACGCACGGGCTCGTACAAGCGCAAAACCGCATTCATTCGCGCTAGGACTGGGAAAATTTCTCCAGCGCCTGTGGGCTGCCGGCGGCGACGATGAAGTCGGTGGGGGCGAGCTGGGTGGCATCGGCAAGCGGGGCCCAAGCACCCTCCGCCTGGCAGACCGACACCAACTGCACGTGGTGGGTGCGCCAAACCTCGCCCAAATCGAGCGGGCGGCCCGTGACCGAGGAGGGCGCGGCCATCTGGGTCACGCCGTAGTACGGGGCGATCTCAGCAAAGTCGCGGAAGCGCCCGCCCAAGAGGTAGGCTACGCGGCGGCCGGTATCGCGCTCGGGGCGGATGACGTGGTGGGCGCCAATCTGGCGCAGGATGCGCTCGTGGGCCTCCGAATTGGCCTTGGCCCAAATATCTTTGACCCCCAGCTCCACCAGGTTGGAGACAGTGAGGATGGACGCCTCCAGGTGCGAGCCGATGCCCACGATGACCCGCTCCACCTCGTCGATGCCCAGCTGGCGCAGCGCCGCCGGATCGGTGGTATCGGCCGAAATGGCCTCGGTTAAGTGCGGCGCTCGTTCGCGCACGATCTTTTCATCGGAGTCGATTCCAAGGACCTCTACCCCATGGCCCATGAGCTCGCTAGCCAGGGAGCAACCAAACCGCCCCAAGCCAATGACGACGACAGGGGCAATGTCGAGGGTGGCGCGGGAGTGGCCCAACGCCTTAAAAATGCTAGCCAATGAAGGGCCTTTCTTCGGGGTAGCTATAGCGGCGACTGAGGTTCTTGGCCGCCAACGCTGCTACCAGGGTGGTTGGACCAACGCGGCCCAGGTACATGATGAAACACAGCACGATTTGTGAGGGTGCGGACAAGCTGGCGGTAATCCCGGTGGATAGGCCCACGGTGGCAAAGGCGGACATGACCTCAAAGGAGACCTGATCACCGCTAAATTGCGGGTCGAAAAAGCGCAGTGCCGCCACGCCCAGGGTCACCACCAGCACGCCAGCAAAGCTCAATGCTAGCGCCTGTCGGGTCACACTATGGGGAAGGCTGCGGTGGTAGATGGAGGTCTTTTCCTTGCCCAAGAACTCAGCGGCCATGGCGGCCAATAGTACGCACGCGGTGGTGACCTTGATGCCGCCGGCGGTACCGGCCGAGCCGCCGCCGATAAACATCAAGATATCGGTGCCCATGAGCGTCACCGGGTGGACCTCGCCGTAGTCAAAGGTATTAAAACCGGCCGTGCGCGGGGATACGCTGGTAAAGAACGAGTTGAGGAGCTTGTCGCCCCACGCCATCGGTGCCAGTACGCCATTCCACTCCGTCAAGGCAAAAAATATCGTGCCGGCCACAATGAGCACGCCGGTTGCCGCCAGCGTCATCCGCGCGGTAATAGAGATGCGACGCGTCGCCTCCGACCCGCGCCGCAGGTGGCGCATCAATTCCGCCCAGACTGGAAAACCCAGCCCGCCGCCAATGACCGCTCCGGCCAGCGGCATTAGTATCCAGGCATCGCCCACAAAAGGCACGAGGTTATCGCTATTGGTGCTAAACCCGGCGTTATTGAACGCCGAAATGGCGTGGAAGATACCCTCCCATAACGCGCGCGGGAAGGAATACCCGTAGCCCACCATCAGGCGCGCGGTGACCGCCACCGCGATAATGCTTTCTACCACCGCGGTAAAGGCGAAGGTAAAAATCAGGGTGCGGCGGATGCCACCGGCGAGGATGGGCCGGCTTTCATAGGCGCCGGTCTTGCGCGCCTTAAAGCTAATCCGGCCGGTCAAGAGCAGTCCGGATAGCGAGGCCAGCGACATAATCCCCAAACCGCCCAGTTGGATAAGGGCCAAGATGACCACTTGCCCGGCTGGACTCCAGAAACTGCCGGTATCAACCACGACCAGCCCGGTCAACGAGACCGCGGAGGTCGCGGTAAAGAGGGCGGATAAAAACGAGGCGCGGGAATCTCCCGCCTCGGCGAACGGCAGCAATAACAAAACCGTTCCTATCAGGATGAGCAGTAGAAACCCGGTGGCGGTTAGCCGCGCTGGTCCCCATTGCCGCAGAAAAAGCAGGCGCTTCACAAGCCGGAAGTATAGACCTGTCCAGCCCCACGCGGAACTGTGCGGCGCGACGCCGCGGACAAATATCACGAACGAATGTCGCGGACGGATGTCGCGTCCATAGCTAGAATCTAGCCTATGACTTCGCCGTACTCCGCTGCTAGGACCATCGTGATCACCGGGGCATCGTCAGGCATTGGTGCCGCAGCCGCCCGGCAGATTCACCGCACCCGCCCGCAGGATAACCTCGTCATCATCGGCCGCAATCCGGACAAGACCAAGGCCGTTGCACAGGAAGTGGACGGGCAGTATTTCCTCGCCGATTTCGAATCGCTTGCTGAGGTCCGCCAACTGGCTGATGACCTGCAACAACTAGAGCGCATCGATGCCTTGGGCAATAATGCCGGCGGCATCTTCGATGGCCCTACCATGACCGCTGATGGGTTCGAGCGCACGTGGCAGGTCAATGTCGTCGCACCTTTCCTTTTGACATCTCTGTTGCAAGAAAAGCTGCGCGATAGTAGCGCCACCGTGGTCAATACGGCGTCGTTGGCCAATATGCTGATCTCAAATTTCGATCCGGCGGATCCCAATACGCTGGAGCATTTCAGCCCAGAGCGCGCATACGGCAATGCCAAGCTAGCGGATATCTTGCTCGCCCGCTTTATCGATGCCCACGGCATCAACGCGGTGTCCTTTCACCCAGGCGTTTTAGCCACCGAGTTTGGCAAGTCCTCTAAGGGGCTGACCGGCAAGTTGTACTCCGGGGTCATCGGCAAGGCCTTTGGCACCGCAGAGGCCGGCGGCGAGAACTTGGCCTACTTCCTCACCGGCACCGAGGGCATCCATTTTCAGTCCGGGGAATACTACAATAATAAACGCACGCTGGGCGTGCAGCGCCCGATTGCGAAGAATACCTCTGTGGCACACCGCGTCTTTGAGGATCTGGGCCGCCGCCTCAATGTGGAGTGGTAGCGGGAAACCACTAGACTATGGCGCATGAGTTCTGTCGCTTTTGAGGCCTCGCGCCGCCGCACGTTCGCCGTTATCGCCCACCCGGATGCCGGTAAGTCCACGCTGACGGAGGCGCTGGCGCTGCATGCGCACGTGATTAATGAGGCCGGCGCGGTCCACGGCAAGGGCAACCGCAAGTCCACCGTGTCTGACTGGATGGACATGGAGAAAAACCGCGGCATCTCCGTCGTCTCGTCCGCGCTGCAGTTTGAATACGCCCCGGAGGGACACGAGGGCGAGCCTTATATGATCAACCTGGTTGATACCCCAGGTCACGCGGACTTTTCGGAGGATACCTACCGCGTGCTCACCGCGGTAGATGCCGCAGTGATGCTTATCGATGCCGCCAAGGGCCTCGAGCCACAAACCCTCAAGCTCTTCCGCGTTTGTAAGGCGCGCGGGCTGCCCATCGTCACAGTGATCAACAAGTGGGACCGCGTGGGCCGCGAGCCACTCGAGCTCGTTGATGAAATCGTAAACGAAATCCAGTTGCAGCCCACCCCGCTGTACTGGCCGGTGGGCATCGCGGGCGATTTCCGCGGCCTGGCCCACATCAATGATGACGGCGAGGCCGATAACTACATCCACTTCATCCGCACCGCCGGTGGTTCCACCATCGCGCCGGAAGAGCACTACGATCCTGCGGCCGCTGAAGAAAAGGAAGAGGATGTGTGGGAAACCGCGGTAGAGGAAGCCGAGCTGCTTGCTGCCGATGGCGCCCTGCACGATCAAGAACTTTTTGAGCAGTGCGTGACCTCCCCGCTCATCTTCGCCTCGGCAATGCTGAACTTCGGTGTCCACCAGATCCTGGATACCTTGTGTGCCATCGCCCCAGCGCCGCATTCCCGCGAATCCGATCCCAAGGCCGTGGAGGCAGCCACCAGCGCCATCGATGAAGTCCGCGAGGTAGCCGATGATTTTTCCGGCGTCGTTTTCAAGGTGCAGGCGGGCATGGACCAAAAGCACCGCGATAACCTCGCGTTTATGCGCGTGGTCTCCGGCGAATTCGAGCGCGGCATGCAGGTTAACCACGCCCAATCCGGCCGCAGCTTTTCTACCAAGTATGCGCTGACGGTCTTTGGCCGCACCCGCGATACCGTGGATACCGCTTACCCAGGCGATATCGTGGGCCTCGTCAACGCGGGCGCGCTAGCACCCGGTGACACCATCTATTCCGGCAAAAAGGTGCAGTTCAGGCCCATGCCCCAATTCGCCCCGGAGGCCTTCCGCATCTTGCGCGCGAAATCGCTGGGCAAGTACAAGGCCTTCCGCAAGGGCTTGGAACAGCTCTCGGCCGAAGGCGTAGTGCAGGTCCTGCGCAACGATGCGCGCGGTGATGCTTCCCCGGTCATGGCGGCGGTCGGCCCCATGCAGTTCGAGGTCATGCAGGCCCGCATGGAATTCGAGTACAACGTCGAAACCGTCACCGAGCCCATCCCCTACTCCGTGGCGCGGCGCACCGATGCCGAATCCGCACCGGAACTCGGCCGCCAGCGCGGCGTGGAGATCTTCACCCGCCAAGACGGCGAGCTCATCGCCCTATTTGGCGATAAGTGGAAGCTCGCCTTCATTGAAAAGGAACACCCAGAGCTGACCATGGAGACCTTGGTCGCGGATTAATAGAGCGGCTGCCCCGTCAGAGCAGCATGACCGGGATGACCACGATCTTCATGAACTGCGCCACCACGATGGTGGAGGTATAGCCGGTAAGGATGCGCGAATCCGAGCTGGCACCCGTGGCGTAATTGACCACCGCGGGCTGGCCAAAAAGCCCGGAAATGCCGCCTGAGGTGCGGGTTTCGGATTGCCCCATAAAACGGCTGGCCACCGCGAAAATCCCGATGATAATAACGGCGATGATCGCGGCCAGCACCATGGATTTCAGACCCATCCAGGAAAAGGCGGTGGAGACAAAGGCCTCGCCGGAGGACAAGCCCACCGAAGCCAAGAAGATGGCAAGGCCCCACTGCTGGAATGCCGTATTGATCGGAGACGGAATCTGCCACGGAATGCGGCTGGTGCGGTGCAGGGCGCCGAGGACCAGTCCGGTGATCAGTGGGCCTAACGCGAACCCGAGCTCGAAGGACGCACCACCAGGCAGCGGAATCACGATGAGGGAAATCAGGTAGCCGACGGTCAGCCCACCGCCGAGTGCTACCCAATTAAGCTGCGAGTATGCCGTTACGGAATCACCAAAGTAATCGCGGACATCGCCCAAGCGGTCATGCTTGACCACGATTTCTAGGGCATCACCAGATTCCAAGTGGGTCTCGTTGGTGGCAAGGAATTCCTCATCGCCGCGGCGCACCCGCACAATCCGCGCGCCGTAGCGCGAAAAGAGGTTTAACTCCTTGACCTTGCGGCCCTCGATATCCTCGTTGGAGATGGCCACGGTCTCATTGACCAGGCGCTTATCCACAAACGGGGTTTGGGGCTGGCGCTTTCCCAGGGCACCCGTAAGCTCCTTAGCTTTAGCCTTGGTCACCAGCACGCGCAGGACATCGCCGCGGTGCAATTCCGGGTTATCGCCCGGCACGTCGATATCGCGGCCGCGGCGGATGGTGGCGATGATGAAATGATCCGCGAATTTCTCGCGCAGCTCGGCATAGGAAATATCGCGGGTGACCTTAATCGTCCGCGAGCGGAAAATCTTTTCCGCCGAGTGGTCTTGGTCCTTCTGCGCGGGCCAACTATGCCGCAGGATGAATGCCACGAGGAGGATGGCCACGGCCACGCCGACTGGATAGGCCAAGGAATAGCCCACGGCGGGCAGCTCCTCGCCGGATTGCTGCTGGGCCACGGCCAGCGATGCCGTGGACGTCGTCGCGCCGGAGAATACGCCGGTCACCGCCAGCGGCGATAGCCCCATGAGGCTGCCTATGCCCAGCGCCGCAGCCGCCGCGACTATTACCGCCACCGTAGCGAGCAACATGTGCTTTAGCTGGGTAGAAAAGCCCTTGAAGAAGGCCTCGCCGGCAGAGAGCCCCTGCATATAGATAAAGAGGCCCAAACCCAGCTCCTGCAAGGAACTGAGGATATTGTCATCCAGATCAATAAAGGATCCGAAGGCTAAGCCAACAAAAAGGGTACCCGCCGCACCGAAGCGCAGCGGGCCAAAGGGAATCATGCCAAAAAGCGTGCCGAGCACGATCATGAAGAAAATGCTCAGCCAAATATTGCCATCAAAAATCGCTAACACGCTGTGCAATCTTAGGAGCTTGGCGCGATTTAGCTAGCTGAGAAGGCTTGGCACCGTGCACCGAATACCGCCATTAGTGCAGCGCACGCGAATATCCCACCTGATGCCACAGAGAATCAGGAGGGCGATCTCACACCACCGCCCAGAGGTGAGCTAATCCAGCAGGAATTCTTTCCACTTCGGCCACTCGGCATGGGTTTGTGCCCTGCCCGCTTGATAATTCGCGCGCAGCTTATCCACGTTGCGCTCGGTGGAGGTCACCTGCATGTCTTCTGGGAAAAACAGCTGCGCCTTGCCCTGTCGCTCTAGCTTGAGGAGCCGGTCCTTGGCCGCGTTATAAATGGGCGGGCGGCCAATGAGGGCATCGGCAATAGCGGGGTACTTGCGGAAGATGCGGCGGGTAATCGCCGGGCGCGCCACCTCAGGGCGGACATACCCGCGCGGCTTGGAGCCGATGAAAAGGAATTTTTCGTAGCCAGCCTCTTCCGCCTGCTCGATGGTAATGCCGCCGGATGAGCCCAAGGCGCCGTCCACATAAGGCGAGCCATCGATGATGCGGATGGGCATAAGCAGCGGCAGCGTAGAGGAGGCGCGCACCCGCACATACAGATCTTCTGGTTCCTTCACATCATCGCGGGTCCAATACACGGATTCGCCGGTATCGGCCCGCGCAGCGGCGAGCACCATATCCGCTGGGTGCTTGCGGTACGCATCCCAGTCAAAGGGCATATCCTTATCCGCGGAGCGCTCATAGATATATTCCGCATTGAAATAGCCATTGCCGCGCACCAGCGAGCCCACGCCGCCAAAGCTGGGGTTATTGACAAAATCCGTGAAGGATTCCTCCGCGCGCTTGGCATCGTGCGAGAGGTAATTGACCGTGTGAGAGGCGCCGGCAGATACTCCGCCTACCCATCCAAAGGTGACGTTTTCTTGGATGAGTTTGACTATGCAGGCGGCGGTATAGGAATTGCGCATTCCGCCGCCTTCGATAACAAGGGCGGTGTTGCTGGCATCAATCATGGTCTCCCATAATACGCGCGGCGATGTTACGGCGGTCAACCCCGCTTCCTGGCTGCGCGGCTAGACTTAACGGCTATGGGATTATTGGACGCTCTTGCCAAACTTACCGGGAATGGGGCGCCGCACTTGGCGCGGCCTGATTCCGCCGCGACGACCGTGCAGGTGGACCGGCTAGATATTAGGACCGCCGGCCAGCTGATCATCATTATTACCGGCCAGCAGGGCGCGCGGGCCCTTGCTGAGCTCGCCGGTTCGCGCGAGTCCGCGACCCTTATCTCCCCCACCACCACGGCGCATTTTCCCGCCGTGACGAAGGATATGCTGCCGGTGAAAGACCCCAAGCACGGCTGGATCATCCCCATCACGCCGACGCTGGCGAGCGCGCTTTCTCAGGCCGAGCTTGCAGGGGCATCGCTTGCCGATGCCCCCAGCGAGTTCGAGCTGTCCCCCAGCCTCGCGGTGGTGGTGGAATAATGCCTATTTATCCCTTCCAAGGCGCGCGCCCGCGCATCCACCGCAGCGCTTGGATCGCGCCGAATGCCACCATCATTGGTGATGTGGAAATCGGCCCAGATTCTTCCGTATTTTATGGCTGCGTGCTGCGCGGCGATGTCGGCCCCATCCGCATTGGCAGTAGATGCAATATTCAGGACAATAGCGTTATCCACGTGGAACGGGAGGCGCCGTGCATCCTTGAAGACGATGTCACGGTAGGCCACATGGCCATGCTCCACGGCACCCATGTGGGCGCTGGCAGCCTGGTGGGCATGTCCGCTACCCTGCTATCTCGCTCCACCATCGGGCCCGGTTCGCTCATCGCCGCCGGCGCGCTGGTGCGCGAGGGCGCGGAAATCCCGGCCCGTTCCTTGGCCGCCGGCGTCCCGGCCACCGTGCGTCGCGAGCTTTCCGCCGAGCAATCCGCGGCGTTTATCCCGCACGCCGCGCGCTACGTGGACCTTGCACAACAGCAGTCTGCCTCTGAGCTCGCGCTTGATGATGTCTACTTTGACTAGCGCATCCCTATAGGTTCACGACACCCATGATGATAAGGAAGGCGGCAACTACATAGCCGCTGATAAGCGCAACCCGCGTGCTGTTTTCGCGCGCCGCCGCAAAGACTCGGCCCGCAGCTGAGTCTGGGTGGGCGCGCACCACGGCGATGAAAAGGCCACACACCACCGGCAGGGAAAGCGCCAGGGTGGCGTACCAGAGAAGGCCGCCGTATTGGGCGGCGAGCGACAGATCCTCGGTGGCTAAGAACATGAGGCCAAAATAAAACGGCACGGAGGTCAGCGATTGCACCACGCCCATCACGAACCCGATAAGCACGGTGGTGATAGAAGGCCTGCGCAGCGGTTGCAGCATGCGCCCGATCAAAGCATTGGGTTTTCCCTGGGAATGCCAGGCGGCAAAGGCCAGGGCGATGCCGACGATGATGAGGATGCCGCCGGCAATCGGTGACTCCAAAATGGCCGCTATCTGTTCGCGCACGCCCAATAGGACGAACATGACCACGGCCGCGGCGGTAAGAACTCCCAACCAATCGCCCAGGATGACTAGGCCGGCAATCCAGCGGTACTTCCCGCGCGGGAGCATGATGCCGATGGCCACGAGGATGCCAATGAGCAAGGCATTGACCGAATCCAAGAGAGCGAAACTTACCGCGTGAATCATGCGCGATAGTCTACCTATCCTTCGCGCCACCCTGTGCACTCTGGTCAGGGCTGGGTTATAGGTCACATTAAAGAGCTACTATGCCTACCTGCACCTTATTTTGCACCATTTCCGCAAGATTGCATAGACTATGCAAGGTTTTAGAAGCAGTGCCCACACCTCTCACGCATAAAGGAGCTCACCATGTCCAGATTCCTCTACCGGCTGGGAAGCTGGTCCTACCGCACGGTATGGCCCTTCCTTGCCTTCTGGCTCATCGTCTTGGTGGCGATGGTCGGCCTCACCGCCGGCTTTGCCAAAACCCCGAACCCCAACTTCGCCATGCCGGAGATGGACTCCACCACTACTCAAGAAGAGATGATGGAGCACTTCGATCAAGATACCGATGCCATGAGCGCCCCAGAGGGCACCGTGGTCATCCAGGCCCCTGCGGGCAAGGAGCTGAGCGATGCTGCCGTTGCCGGGGACATCGACAAGCTGCTCCAAGATCTCAAGGACACCGGTGCGCTGAAGAACGAGGATGAGTTGGTCAGCCCGGTCCTCGCCGCCGCTGGCATGGAAAAGCAAATGGGCGAGCAGATGCGGGCCCAAGGCATGCCCGAAGAGCAGGTTGCGAAGAACCTGCAGCAGCTTTCCCCGCTGAGCGAGGATAAGACCACCGGCACCGTCACCATCGCCTTCGATGCCGCTGATGTCATGGACATCAACGATGACGATATGGCTGCGGTAACGGATGTCCTGCACGAGCATGACGGCGAAGGCCTCTCCGTTAAGTACCAGGGCAATGCCTTTGCGATGGCCGAGGCTGGCATGAATGGCAGCGCCGAACTTATCGGCATGGTGGTTGCCGCCATCGTATTGCTGGTGACCTTCGGCTCCTTCGTAGCTGCCGGCATGCCGCTGATTTCCGCCGTCATCGGCGTGGGCATCGGCATCCTCGGCGTGCAGCTGGCCACCATCTTTACCGATACCGTCTCCGATATGACCCCGACGCTGGCCTCCATGATCGGCCTTGCCGTGGGCATCGACTACGCCCTGTTCATTGTCAACCGCTTCCGCAATGAGCTCATCACCTCCTCGGGCCTGAATAACCTGACACCAAAGGAACTGGCCAAGGAACTGAAGAAGATGGATAAGGGAACCCGCGCTCACGCCATGGGCATGGCGCTGGGCACCGCCGGCGGCTCCGTCGTCTTCGCCGGTACCACCGTGGTCATCGCCCTGGCGGCCCTAACCATTATCGGCATTCCATTCCTGTCCACCATGGCTATTGCCGCCGCGGGCACCGTGGTCATCGCCGTTCTAGTGGCCAATACTTTTATCCCCGCCGTGCTGGGCCTGCTGGGCACCAAGATCTTCGCCGGACGCGTGCCCGGCCCCAAGGTTCCAGACCCCGAGGACGAGAAGCCAACCATGGGCCTGCGCTGGGTCCGCCGCGTGCGCGCCCACCCGTGGCTGCACCTAGGCGTAGGCGTTATCGTGCTTGCCATCCTGGCCATCCCGTTTGCGAATATGCGCCTGGCTATGCCTACCGATGGCTCCGCTAAACCCGGCACCCCGCAGCGTGAGGCCTACGAGATGTCCGAGGAGGCCTTTGGTCCAGGCCGCAATGCCCCGATGATCGCCTTCGTCAATGTGGAAGACGTCTCCGAACAAGACCGCATGCCGGCCTTCCAGGATCTGCTCCACAAGTTCAACGACACCGAGGGCGTGGATAACGCCCAAATCATCCAAACCACGGATAATGGCGATGCCGCCCAGATCATGATCACGCCGACCACCGGCGCAACCGATGAGAAAACCACCGAGACCTTGGAGCGCCTGCGCGAGTATCAGGGCGAATTTTCTAAGGACGGCGGTTCCTACGGCATTACCGGCATCACCCCGATCTTCGACGATATTTCTGAGCGCCTGAGTAGCGTGCTCGTACCGTACGTGGCCATCGTCTTGGGCCTTGCCTTCATCGTCTTGATGCTGGTCTTCCGCTCCATTTGGGTTCCACTCATTGCCGCCGCGGGCTACGGGCTTTCCGTGGCCGCCACCTTCGGCATCACCGTTGGCATCTGGCAAGAGGGTATGTTCGGCCTCGTCAACGACCCGCAGCCGCTGCTATCCTTCCTGCCCATCATGCTCATCGGCCTAACCTTTGGCCTGGCCATGGACTACCAGGTCTTCTTGGTCACCCGCATGCGCGAGGGCTACGTCAGCGGCAAGACCGCCGCCAACGCAACCTCGAATGGCTTTAAGCACGGCGCGCGCGTGGTCACGGCCGCAGCGCTCATCATGATTTCGGTCTTCGCGGCATTCATCCTGATGGACGAGCCATTCATTAAGACCATGGGCTTTGCCCTGGCAATGGGCGTGCTTATCGATGCCTTCGTTATCCGCATGATGGTCATCCCCGCCACCATGTTCCTCTTGGGAGACAAGGCGTGGTGGTTCCCTAAGTGGTTGAATAAGATCGTGCCTAATATGGATATCGAGGGCGAGGCCCTACACAAGGAGCGCGAGGCACTCATGCGCTTTCAGCACGACAAGGTAGGAAAGGTTCATCGTGACTAGTTTGCGCGAATCCAAGAAGCGAGCAACGCGGCAGGCCATGTCTGATGCCGCGGCCCGCCTCGCCTTGGACAGCGGCGCTGAGGCGGTCACGGTCTCCAATATCACCAGCGCCGTCGGGGTCTCCCCGCGCACGTTCCACAATTATTTTTCTTCCGTGGCGGATTCCCTCTTGCACTACACCGCGGATGTCCTCGAGGCATTCGCAGAGGATATCCCCACCGCATTTCCCAGCGAGCCCATCTCTACGGTCTTGGAATACACGCTCATTGATGCCCTAGACAATGAAGACATGGAGCTGCGCTCGCTGCACAGCCTGTTCAAGATCGGCGAGGCGATGGAAAACCTCAGCCACACCGCCGAGGAAAAGAAGAAATTCGATAGCGTCACGCACCGTGTCGTCGTTGCCTTTCAAGAGCGCTACCCCGTATATTCGGCCTTCGAGCTCACCATCATCTTGAACGCGTGTGGCAGCGCTGGCAATGCCTGCCAGCAAGAGCTGAAAAGGCGCTGCGAAATGGGCAGGACCCCCAGCAAAAGGGAACGCGATGAGCTGGTCCACCACGCCTTTGCCACCCTGCGCGGCCTCGTATGAGGTTTCAGTATCCTCGTAGGTAATTATGGATACTTCGAATTCGCTTGCCCAGGCCACCCGCGATGCCTGCTTTATTCAGGCGGGCCTTGACGCCGCCTTCCGAGCCCGCTTGGGCGATACCACCGACGTGGAATTTAATTTCCTCACCCCCTCAACGAATTCCGAGGGGCGCCTTAACCACAATCAGCCCGTGGAGATCCGCTGCAGCTCTCCCTCCGGTGTCAAAGACTTCCGGGGCACGCGCATCGCCGTCATCGATCGCGCCGATTCGCCTACCTGGCAGTGGGCGATGCAAGCGGAGAACGACCTGCCGCAGGGCGGGGATGACCCGGCGAAGTTCATCCCCCTCGCCCGCCTCTTGGCCGGCAATGCCCCGGTACTGCGGGCACAACAAGGCGATCATGAGGCGATTATTGCTGTGGATTTTCACCCTCGCCTCGACTTTCCCACCAGCGTTGCAGCAGGCATTCGCCGCAGCGCGCCGGACATTGATGAGCAACGCGCGGTGCACGAACTCGCCCACCACTTAGGCATCACGGCCGCAGAGGTCGGCGCGGAATCTGCCGCGGACTCCACTGCGGAGTCCGTCGAGCATTTTTCCGATGGAACGACGCTGCATTTTTCTAGCGCAGTGGGCTCGCCGCAGATTACCGCCATCGAGCCGGGCATGAAGGATACCCGCATCATCGAGGATGCCTTTTATTACGGCATGGAGCACCAGATGTACTTCCAGGGCAATTTCCCCGAGGCCACGGTGCACGTCAATGCGGACGAGGCCACGGCGGAGATCCGCTATTCTGGTGGGAAGGCCGAGGCCACGGCGGTACTCATCGCCACCATTTCGGAGGAGCGATTCCTGTGGGCGTGGGCCGATCCTGAGGTCAAGGACACCGCAGCCGCGCAGGCTGCCGCGAACCTGTACCGCTTCGGCATCGATCACCAGGTGCCGGCGCTAATCCGGCCCGCGCTACCGCTGGACTACGCGCGCGCCCGGCAGATACCCCAGCTAGCCCTGCCCATCCTGGGCATGTGGACTTTGGTGGGCACCACGCTTGCCGATGGCCGCGTCGGCCTCGTCCTCCTCGATTCCGAAGCGCTGCATTTGCCGCAGCCCACATCCGCGGCCACGGAGGCAACGCTGGCGGCTACCCCACCCCGAGAGATCAATGAGGCGCGGGCCCGAGCAGCCTACGCCTCCTTCCGCGGGATCAATCTTTAGCTAATACATCGCGAATGGCGTCTACATCCACATCCGCGACGCTTGCCGGTTTGAACGCCGCATCATTGGATTTATCCACCAATACCGCGCGCACGCCATCGGAAAAGTCATCGCGGCGATACATATAGGCGCCGAGTTTCTTTTCCAGCTCAAGGGCCTCGCGAATGCTCGAGCACTCCGCCTCTGCTCGGTAGAGCTCCAGCGCGGCCACGATGGAGGTCGGGCAGGCCTGCGCGGTGAGCTTTTCTACCAGCTCCTTCAGTTCTGGGTACTCCTCTGCGGCAGCGGTGATGTCCTGCCAGGAATCGTGGCGGAAGCTAGCCTCGATCCCCTCGATGAGCTCCGCAAGCGGGGCCTCATCTTCCGGCTGCACGGAGTGCTGTTCCAGCGCAGCGTCAATACCTTTGTCAATGACTTCGCTGGCAAAGGCATCGCCGTCTTTTACGTAGTCAGTGGCCAGCCCGCTCCACACGAGGTCGGCGGCGTACATACGGTAGCCGGTAATCCCCCAGAACTTCGCGAGCTCTGGCGAGGCCTTACCGCGCATGCCTACGGCGTTTTGGGAGGCATACGCCATGCCCACATCCGTGACGTAGCCAATATTCATCTCCGGCATGGAAGCGAAAGTCTTATCCGTGACCACGCAGTGCGAGCCGTGCGCGGAGACACCAAGACCGCCGCCCATAGCGATGCCATCCACCAGCGCGATGACCGGCTTGGGGCATTCCGCGATATCCCCGTTGAGGGTGTATTCCGAGGCAAAGAAGTCATCCACCTCGTCGTATTTGCCGTCCACGATGCCGTCGCGGGCCAAGCGGACATCGCCGCCGGCGCAATAAGCCTTGGGGTTGGTAGAGGTCAAAAGGACCTGCTCTACCTCGTCATCATCACGCCACTTATCCAAAGCGGCGGCAATGAGATCGATCATTTCTGGGCTCAGGGAGTTGAGAGCCTTTGGGCGGTTGAGCTCAATGACTCCGGTATGGTTGCGGATTGAGGACACGATAGGTGCATCATTAGTCATATCCCCTATTGTGACACACAACTCATATACCTAGCTACCGTTTGCGACTTCACAGATAGGTCTTAATTTTGCTTCCACAGCTTATCGCCCTAGACATGGATGGCACCCTGCTCGATGGAAATGGCGACTTGCCGCCAGGATTCGCGGAGACTAGCCAGCGCGCAACCGAGCTTGGCGTCACCCTCGTTCCAGCATCGGGGCGTCAGCTCGCCACCCTGCAAGAGATGTTTCCTCATGAAGAGACCTTTATTGCGGAAAATGGCTCCGTGGTTGTGCACAATAACGAGCTGCTGAGCACTACGCCCCTGCCGTCATCGGCCGTCCACGCTGCGGTGAGAGCGCTCGACGCGGTAGCCCGACCCCACACCGTGGTGCTGTGCACGCCGGCAACGGCGTTTGTGGAAACGGGCATCGACGAGCAAGCCTCCGCCGAAATTTCCAAGTACTATAAATCCATCACCTGGGTGGATAACCTGCACGATCTGCTCGATGAGGACATTATCAAAATCGCGGCCTTCTGCGCCGATGGCAGCGAGAAACACCTCCACGATCCGCTGCGCGAGGCGGTGCCCGAGCACAATATTGCGGTATCTGGGGCAGTGTGGCTCGATGTGATGGCGGCCGGGGTCAATAAGGGGGTGGCGCTAGAAACCATGGCATCGCTGCTGGGTATCCCCCAATCTCGCACCGCGGCGTTTGGGGATTTCCTCAATGATTTCGAACTCCTCCAAGCCGCTGGCACCGCCATTGCCATGGACAATGCGCATCCTAAGCTCAAAGCCATTGCCGATACAATCGCCCCGCCCAATACCGAGTATGGGGTGCTGACAGTGCTGAATCAGCTTTTTGCCAGCCAATAGGATTAGACTCTTTTCTTTCACCATCTATCCGTTAAATATTGCCAATCTCCCGCGCCACGCCGTGCTCTCTACTTTGGGTAATGGCGCTGCTCGCGGTCTAAAATTGGCCGATTAGTACATTTTCGTAGTGCAATGGGAGTTCATGTGAATCGTTTTCTGCGCTCGCTGCTGGGGAAGAAAGATTCCGAGCGTAATGAGGCCACGCCGCCTTCGACGCGGCAAAAGGATGGGCCTACAGGTGATTCCTCCACTGAGGCTTCCACGCCTAAATCCACCGCACCCGCCGAACCGAATGCGGAAAGCCACACTGATAAAGGCGCGCGGAAGCAACAACAGGCTCCCCGCTCGAGTAGGCAAAACAGCAAGTCAACACCACAGGACAAAGGCAAGCAGGACAGTAAGAAAGCTGCACAAACAAAGCCTACGGACATCAACCGTGGTCTCGCGCGCCAGTCGCGCCAGATAGGTACGCCCACGCCGCAACAAAAGCAGGCAACTCGCACCCAAAATGCGAAGGGCGACAAATCCGCTCCAACTAAGGGCACTACACAAAACAAGCAAAACGGTTCCGCGCAGAAAAAAGCCGAAGCGAAAAAGCGCCAACCGATAAAGCCAGCCACGCCCAAAGGATCTAAGAAACCGCAGCAACCCGCGGCCGAGACGAAGGAATTCCCAGCGAGCCCCGGCGGTACGTCCAGCAGTCCTAGTACTTCCCGCCCTAAAAACTCCGCTAGCGCATCCCAGTCTTCCGGTACTACTCGGTCCTCCGACGCCGCTCGTCCTTCGGGTACGACTAAGCCTTCTGGCCCTGCAAAGCCTGCCGATGATTCGGCGAACGCCGCACAAGGAACCCCTGAATTTCCCACCCAGCAGTCTTGGCCCGCCCAAAAGCCCAAACAGCACACGCCTGAGCAAGCTAAGCCAAAACAGCACAAGCCTGAACAGCGCGCATCTAGTCACAAGCGACCAGAGCAGCGCCAAACCGCACAAGAATCCGCCGTGGCACAAGGCCCCGCCTCCGTCCAGGAGCCTGCCTCTAACCAGGGGCCCGCCTCTGCGCAAGAACAGAAACCTGGGAACCCAAGCGGAGAGAAGACCGCGCCCACGAAGGCCTTTCAGGCTAAGCGCCCTGCCGAAGAGAACACGCGAGAACAACAGCCTGCCGCCGATCACTCAGCGGAGAAGGCGTCTTCGCAGGGCAAGCAGGGCGCCAATAAATCGAAATATCCCTTGCAGAATCAACAAAACGACTCTGAAGTACTTGCAATACCGCCAGAGGATAAAAACGTGCGCAAGAAACGGCACGCGCGGCTACGCCAAGTCAAGGGCCTTGATGGCCTGCGCGGCCTAGCCGTTCTCGCCGTTGTCTTGTACCACTTTTTCGGCGACGCCCTACCCGGCGGTTACTTGGGCGTGGACATGTTCTTCGTCCTCTCCGGATTCCTTATTACGTCACTCCTCGTGCGCGAATATCGCACATCCGGGACGATTAGCCTGAAAGACTTTTGGGTCCGACGCTTTAGGCGCATCCTGCCGGCCGCCGTCGCCGTGCTCGTTTTCTGTACGGCAATCGTTGCGTGGGTTGGCGGCGATTTGGCCGTCGGCCTGCGTCAGCAATTCTTCGGCACCCTGTTCTTTGTAAATAACTGGACGCAGATTGCGACCTCGCAATCCTATTTCGCCGATAACGAGATCCAGGTATTCGCCCACTACTGGTCACTCGCCGTAGAAGAGCAGTTCTACCTCATCTGGCCACTGCTCATGCTGGGTATTTTCCGCATCTCGTCACGCCAGCCGCGCCGCCTTCCGGTCGTCGTCGCCAGCGTGCTGGGGCTTGCCTCCTTCGCGGCCATGTGGTTTATCTTTACGCCAGGCGAAGACCCCACCCGCGTGTACTACGGCACGGATACCCACGCTTTTGGCCTGTTGACCGGCGCTGTCCTCTCCTTGTTGGTGACCTCTACGAAGTCCGATCCCAACGCGGATTCTTGGGCATCCTCCGGCAAGGTAGAAACCCGTGCCGCCGGCATCATTGGCTTCTTGGCGCTCATCGGCTATGTCGCGCAGCTATTCCTCATGCCTGACGATGCCGAATTTACCTACCGCGGCGGACTCTTCCTCACCAGCATCCTGGGTGCCCTCATGGTGTGGGGTGTCATCCACGAGTACGGCCCGATGACGCCGCTGTTTAGGACGAAGGTCAGTCGGTGGCTCGGTCAGCGTTCCTTCTCGCTGTACCTGTGGCACTGGCCGGTCATCATGATTTTGGAGGCTCTGTTCCATGGCAATCAGAATTCTGAGAACACCTGGATTCTGGGTCTTGTCGCCGTCCCCATCTCCCTGATCCTCTCGGAGATCTCGTATCAGTTCATCGAGAATCCTTTCCGCCGCGGCGGGTACAAGAAGACGTGGAAGAACTACTGGGCCTCGCGCCCGAGCTTCAGCGAACTCAAGGATGGTTTTGGCAAGGCCATGTGGCCTGTCGTCCCGTTCTTGGTCGTCGCTTCTCTGGTGGGCGTTGTGTACGGCGTAGTTAATTCCAGCGACAAGACCGAATTGGAGCAGCAGCTCGACCAGCACCAGCAGCAAAACGAAAGCAATAACCCACCTCCACCGGAGGCATCCGCTCCGTCGACAGCATCAACTGAAGACGATGAAGACGAGGCGAAGGATGACGCCAAGACCCGCCCCATCCCGAAGGGAACGGACATTACCGCGATCGGTGACTCGGTGATGCTGGCGGCTAGCGATGCCCTCAGCCAACGTTTCCCCGGAATTTATATCGATGCCCAAGAATCCCGCCACTACACGGTGGGTATCCAAATCCTTCAACAAATGAAGGACGCCGGCACGTTGCGCGATACCGTATTCTTGGGCTTCGGCACCAACGGCGCCGCCCAGCCAAATCAAATCAGCCAGGCCATGGACATCATCGGCAAGGACCATACCGTGGTAATGGTTGTTCCCTACGGTGATCGCGAGTGGATGGCGCAGTCCCAGCAGGACGTCATCGACGCCGCCAAGGAATACGACAATGCCTATATCGCCGACTGGTGTGGCTATGCCGAAAATAATCCGGACATGCTCTACTCCGATGGCGTGCACCCGCTTCCCGAAGGCGCCACCGGATATTCCGACGCCTTCTATGACGCTTTGAAGCAATATTCCAAATACGACAAGAGCGTATCCTCACAATGCCAGGCTTAACGGAGAGCGCGGCCGGAGGTAGCTAGCACATCTGGGTCGGCCTCCTACCTCAGCCTCACCCTCGCCCGCCCTTCGCGCTCGCGGGCGGTTCATTCTCACGGGCGGGTTCCCCGCCCCGTGAGCGCGAAGGGCGGGGTTTATGTTCTGGCTCGTAGATGAACGCATAACTAAAGCCCGCACTCATGGTTGAACTGGCCCCCGAAAGTTGGACTGGTTTAATTCTAGGCGATGAGGGGTTCAAGGGTCTGATTCCGATATTGGGACCTGACCCCCTTTTGGTGGACACCTGATATCCAGCCTAGTCGGGCTGGGAAGAAAGGTAATCTACCACCATGC
>NZ_JBEHFT010000020.1:0-39025 GCF_040225455.1 Corynebacterium sp. KPL2838
TAAACCCCTACCCCCACCAACACAAAATGTCGTTTAACTCGACACGCCGAAAAACAACACGTTTTGTCGTTTAACCCTCGCGGGGAGGGCCCGCTCGGAGGAAATGGTGGTGGAGATATAAAAAATCCCGAGCGCGGGGCTCGGGAGTTTGGGGTGGCTGACGGGACTCGAACCCGCGACAACCAGGATCACAACCTGGTGCTCTACCAGCTGAACTACAGCCACCATCGTTGCGCGAAAGCAACGAGATATAGGTTAACTCACGCCGCGTAAATTACAAAAACGCCTGGTAATCGGCGGTGGTTTCGGCCTTGAGGTCCTCGGCTTCGGTAGAAGTTGGGCCCTCATCGGTGCGAAAGACGCTGCGGCGATAGAAATCGAGCTCGCGGATGGACTCGATGATGTCCTGCAGTGCGCGGTGGGCCATGCCCTTATCGGGCTGGTTGTAGTAGGCCCGCGGGTGCCAGCGCCGGGCGAGCTCCTTGATGGTGGAGACGTCGATCATGCGGTAGTGCAGCACCTCATCCAGCCGCGGCATGTAGGCGCGGATGAAGGTGCGATCGGTGGCGATGGAATTGCCGGCCAGGGGAGCGGGGTGCTCGCAGTGCTCGTTGATGAGCGCCAGCACCGCGTCCTCGGCCTCGCGGATGGTGGTGGTGGACTGGCGGATTTCTTTATCGAGGCCGGAGTTTGCGTGCATCTCGGTGACGAAGGAATCCATCTGTGATAGTTCCTCTTCGGTGGCGTGGACGACGAGATCGATGCCCTTGCCAAGGATGTTGAGATTGCCGTCCGTGATGACTGCGGCCACCTCGACGATGACGTGGCGCTCTGGGTCGAGGCCGGTCATTTCCAGGTCGATCCACACGAGGCGATCGTATTTTGCGGCGATTTCGGGAGAAGACATGCGTTCCATTCTAACCCCGGCCGGCCGGGCCCTCCGCGCGCCCCGATCCGCATCCCATAAAGCGAAAAGAAAAATTTACCTATCGTTTTACCGACACGGGAAAGTGATTTACGGCATACTTTCTATATCGTGCTTCACAAGGGAGGTGCGAATCACTAAGGAGTTTCTCGATGGCAAACTTTCTCGATGCCCTCAATTCCATAATTTGGTCGCCCGCCCTCGTGTTTTTGTGCTTGGGTGCGGGTGTTTATTTCACCGTGGTAACGCGGGGCCTGCAGGTCCGATGCATTCCAGATATGCTGCGACAAATTTCTAAGGGCGAAAAATCCGACGACGGTGTTTCTTCTTTCCAATCGCTGATGGTCTCGCTATCTGGCCGCGTGGGCGTGGGTAATATCGCCGGCGTGTCCACGGCCATTGCCTTCGGTGGCTCTGGTGCGGTGTTCTGGATGTGGGCGGTGGCCCTCTTGGGCTCGTCCACCTCCTTCATCGAGTGCACCCTGGCGCAGATTTATAAAGAAAAGGACCAGGACACCGGCGAGTACCGCGGTGGCCCGGCCTACTACATCGAAAAGGCGTATAAGCACACCAAGGCTGCGCCGTTCATGATGGTCTACGGCATCCTCTTTGCCATCGCCATGATTTTGGCCACCAGCTACTTCCTGCCGGGCATTCAGGCCAATGCTGTGGCCGCGGCGGCCGATACCGCGTGGGGTATTAACTCCACTTGGGCCGCGGTAGTCCTAGCCGGCATTTTGGCCATCATCATTATCGGTGGCGTCAAGCGCATCGCTAACTTCGCCACCCTGGTCGTGCCGTTTATGGCCGTGATTTACATCGGCATTTCCATCGTCGTGATGCTCATTAACTACTCGCAGATTCCAGAGGTCTTCGGACTTATCTTTAAGTCTGCCTTCAACCTCGAGGCTGGGTTCTCCGGCATGCTGGGTGTGGCCATCATGTGGGGCGTTAAGCGCGGTATTTACTCCAACGAGGCCGGCCAGGGCACCGGCCCGCAGTCCGCTGCCGCCGCGGAGGTCTCCCACCCGGCTAAGCAGGGCTTCGTGCAGTCCTTCGCCGTGTACATCGACACCCTCTTCGTGTGCTCCGCAACGGCGTTCATGATCATCTCCACGGATATGTACACCGTCTTCCGCGGCGAATCCGAGGATGGCGAGGTTGTCTACCAGGGCTCGCTTCCCGATGACGTCGCGGTCGGCCCCGGCTTCGTCCAATCCGGCCTCGATAGCGTCTTTGCCGGCTGGGGCCCGACGTTTATCGCCGTGTCTATTGCCTTCTTCGCCTTTACCACCGTGTTGGCGTACTACTACATGTCCGAGGTCAACCTGACCTACTTCAACCGTTGGGTCAAGTCCCGCGCGGTTCGCCGCGGCCTAGTATGGGCGCTGCGCATCCTGATTATCGTCTCGGTCATCGTGGGTGCTACCACGACTCCGGGCTCGGCCTGGGCGCTGGGCGATATCGGCGTGGGTACCACCGCATGGCTAAATATCATCGCCATCCTCTTCCTGCAGGTGCCGGCGCTGAAGGTCCTGAAGGACTACGAGAAGCAAAAGAAGGCGGGCAAGGATCCGGAATTCGACCCAGAAGCGGTGGGCATCAAGAACGCCGATTTCTGGGTGGACCGCAAAAACGCCCGCGCGGCGGCACAAGCCGCCAGCAAGCAAGCCGCCGGCGAGAATGCGGAAAGCTAGCCCATCTGGGAATAAAACCGCCCAATGAGCGGCGCGATGACTGGGGTCGGCAGCACCTTGCTGACCACGTTCATCGCCTTTGACAAGGGGCCAGGGACCACGCGTCGCTGGCCTTTTTGCATGGCCGCGATGGTCTCTTTGGAGCAGGACTCATATGTGGTCCACAACGCATCGGGCACGACCTTATCCACGATGGTCTGGTCCTCTTCGGCGATGGTCGCCTCGCGCACCGGCCCAGGAGCTAGCAGGGTACAGCTGATGCCAGAGCCCTTGAGCTCATAGTGCAGCGCCTCCGTAAACGCATTCACCCCGGCCTTGGTAAAGACGTAGGTCGCATTATTGGGGATGGGGATATTGCCGGCCGTTGAGCCCACATTGCAGATGGCACCCGCACGCCGCGGGAGCATATGTTCCAGCGCGGCGCGGGTCAGGCGGTGCACGGCGGTGCCATTTAAGGCGAATTGGGAGGACTCGTAGCCCCAGTCCTGGTCCATGAAGGGCCCGAAGCTGGCGATGCCGGCGGAATTGACCAGGATGGAGACTTCCTTGGAGGAGATGGCGTCAATGACTACCTCGCCCCCTTCATCGGTGGCCAAATCCGCGGGCAGGGCACTGGCCTCAATGTGGTGGCGGCGCTCAAGTTCTGCGGCTATGTCTTCCAAGATTTCGCCGCGCCGGGCAACGAGGATGACGTTATAGCCCATCGCCGCAAAATCGTGGGCCATCGCCTTGCCGATGCCCTGACTAGCGCCCGTAACCAGGGCATAGGAGGTACGAGATGGTGCCGGAAGTGACATTGTCGAGCCTTTCGAAGAAGCCGTTTGCTAAAGACCCCAGCGTAGACAAAAAGCCGGCATGCTGCGAAAAAGTCTCGAGGCTTCACAGGTATAAAGAAGTTCGAGGGGCCTCCTAATAGGCCATCAGGCGGCCATTCAGCTCCCCGTGACTGCTACGCTCCGGAGAAATATCGGGAGTGTGACTGGCGGAGGTTTTCCTCACTCGCGCTAGCAACCGCCACAATTTCCATATCCGGGTCATTATTGGATCGGTCTAAACGCAATCGTTCACGCGTAGCTGCGGAGAGTGAATCGAACTTTTCACATCGGACAGTGCCCTTTTTGCGATGGTATTCAATCAAGAATGCTGGCATGGAGCTTGTCACTTTCCTTTCTGCGCGATATCTGACCGTACTTTAACTAATTCCGAAAGTCTATCTTCGAGTATGCCAAAAGCACGGCTCCTCAGCTGACGAATTTCCGAATGCAGTGGGCCGACTCGCCTCGTGGAGCTAAAAGGGATGAAGACACTATCAGCGACTCTCTCCGCTTGATGGACAGTGCCAGAAGCCTCATGTAGAAGTTCCATCTCCGTGCGAGCCGCGGGGTTCGGTTTCGCACCAAATTCCAGGTAGCGAATGTCCCTGCCGTAGATATCAGCTGCGACCTCGTAGAGGTTCGCCCATTGGGCCTGCATGGCTGTTCTTATTTGAAACTCAGCGCGCCCCGCAGGGGTGACAAGGTGCAAATGTATGGCTCGGTAACCGGAGTGCGCATTCTCTCTCATGTCACTAATCTCGACCTTGGTTGCACCGGCGTTTAGAAAATCTTCCTTAAAAAGTTCAGCTATCTTGATTTGCTCGGATAGGGTTAAATCGCAGTCAAACCTAAGCCCTGACACGTCCCAGATGTTTTCCAGCGGATATGTTGGCATCCTCCGAAGTTTTTCTATAAGCGTGCCGAATGTCTTAACCCTGGCGGCAAATACATAATCGCCCGAGTCAGGCCTGATCGATCCTTCTTGTTCATTTAATGGATAAATTAGGCATCTGACTGTGTTGGTTGCTATTTCCATCAGAGCGTCGCAGAGAACGGCTTGGTGCTCGAGGAATCGAAGAAGTATCTCCTCGTCGTACGGGGTGCCTTTGCGCAGATTGCTTCCGACTTTGTGTACCTGATTCCAGGTGAATGAATCTCGGTCGGGCTTGGTCTTTATGAAGTCCATGTCAGTTCTGTAGGTTCCGAATAATATCCCTAAGCGGATAAGTTGCTGGGGCAGAGAGGTTGAGTTTTAACTCTATCTTTCCCCGTCCTACCCATTTTTGCAGTAGTCCTGGGTTGAAGTAGGGACCTCGCGGGCGGAGCTTATAGCCGAATTTCGTGTGGTGATCCAGGCATCTTGACTGTGGGCTACTGCTTTCGGATATGTTCCATTCGGCACTCTCTTCACACCGCACGATTCACGGCAGACCTTGGCATCGCTGGCAATTAAGGGTGGGCAAATCCTAGAGTGCTTCAGATGATATTTGGACACTCGAGCGTAACCATTACGAAGGACAGATACGGTCATCTTTATCCGGAAGATTTAAGCGCGTTCACTTCCGGTTGCGATACGTTATTTTCAAAGGATTGTGCCCATTGTGTGCCCAAAGGCCACTTTCCTCGCGGTGTTAATCCGTCAGAAAGTGGCCTTGAGCTGCGGTGCCCCCAGCAGGACTCGAACCCGCGACACATGGGGTAGAAACCCACTGCTCTAATCCGCTGAGCTATGGGGGCTGGACAGCACACTCATATTAGCCCACGGCCACGGTGATTTCTAAGCCAGGGGGCGGGCGGAATTGTGCGTGCGCAAAATACCGACCAATTCTTGGGCGGCTGGGGTCAGTTCGCGGTCGGAGCGGTACGCCACGATGGCGTGGAACCGCGGAAGTTCCTCTTTGACCGTTAGCGAAGCGATGCCCTGCGGATGCAGCGCGGGGGCGCACCGTGGCATGAAGCTGATGCCAAAGCCACTGGAAATCATCGGAATGGCAGCGTGCAGCGATGTCACGTCTTGAATGTGATTCGGCTTGTAGGAGGGGTGGTTCTCCCACAGTTCATCGTAGAGCTCTGCCATGCCGGGAAGCTCGCGGCAGTGGGGAGGCACCAGCCAGGTTTCCTCGCGCAAGTCCCGCAAGGAGATCGGAGCGGGGAGGTGCGACAGGCTTTCTGGCACCGCGAGGGTGTAGTCGAACTCGGCGACGTCGTGGATGGTCAGCTCGGGCGAGTAGCGGCGAATGAAGGCTTTGGGGTCGGACGTCGGCAAGAGCGCGAGGTCCACCTGGCCCTCCAATAGTCGCTTAATGGCGGTGGTCGCGGTGGAATCATCCAAGCTAATGCGAGCCGAGGGGTGGATTTCGGTGAGCTCGGAGAGGATGGAAGGGGTAAATTCCCAGTTCAAAATGGGACACGACGTCAGGGAGACGGTATTGGCGTTATCGCCGGTGATTTCGCTGATGTGGCGCTGGGCATCGGCAAGCAGGGCATCAACCTTAAGGGCGGTGTCATAGACATAATCACCCGCCTCCGTGGTAGTTACGCCCGAACGACCCCGGGACAGCAACTGGGTATTGAGCTCCTTTTCCAATTTGCGGATGGAAAGGCTCAGGGAGGGTTGTGTCATTTCGAGGGCTGCGGCGGCATGGGTAAAGGACCCATTGTCTACAACGGCACGGAAATAAAGAAGTTGACGGGTGTCCATAGGCTCTATCATGGCATATCCAGGGGAAAAATATGCGTTCGCTTTGCATTAGGGTGGCCCTATAGAATGCGAGCTATGGTCAATAAGCTGGTCAAAAGCACGCAGTCTGGAACGCAAAAACCCCGTCCTTCCTGGGGAATTTTTATTGCAGCAATGCTTTTTGCTGGCTTGGTTGCCGGGTTCGTTTCCTTATTTTTATTGGCGGATTCCTTGGCAGCCTTGGGCATTCCGGACCCTGGGCGGATTACCACCTTTGGCCTGCCACTGTTTCGTGGACTGGCGTGGCTCTTGATGGCGCTTTCTGTGGGCTCCTTTTTGGCCTCGTCGTTTCTCATCGCCCCGCGTGGCGAGAACGATTCCCTCATCGGGGCACCATTATCGGTTGACGGCCATATCGCCGCCCGCACCGGTACGTGGTCGGCCTTCGGCGTTGCGGCCGTGGGGCTGGTAGAAATCCCGATGATCATGTCGGACCTTACCGGCACGCCGTTTTTTAAGGTCTTCAACCTGACCATTCTGAAAATGGCCTTTACGGAAATTTCCTCCACCATCGTGTGGGGGATTGCGGTGCTCATCGCCCTCACCGTGGGAATTATTGGCAGACTCAGTCGCACCTGGGCCATGCAGCCGGTCCTGCTGTTGCTGTCCATCCTGCAAGTAGTCCCCATCGGACTTGAAGGCCACTCCGCGACCGGTGGCGACCACGATTACGGCACGAACTCGCTGCTGTGGCACCTGGTATTTGTGATGCTGTGGGTAGGCGGCCTCATGGCGCTTATCGCGCACGGCCGGCGCTTGGGCCCGAACCTCGCCTTTGCGGTCAAGCGCTATTCCACCATCGCGTTCATGGCCATCGTCGTGCTGGCGGTATCCGGCCTGGTCAATACGCTCATCCGGATGGATATTTCGGACCTGCCGCAATCACCCTACGGCATTATCCTGATTACCAAATTCGTGCTCACCATTCTGCTGGGCATTATGGGGCTTATCCACCGTGAGCTCACCATTCCGCAGTTAGATAGAAACCCGCGGCTCTTTATCCGCATCGCCATCGTGGAGCTCGCAGTCATGGCGGGAACGATTGGCGTAGCCATCACCCTGGGGCGCACCGTGCCGCCGCCACCGCGTGACCCAAATTTGAGCTCCATGCAGATCCTTATGGGCTATAACCTGCATGAGGCGCCCACGGTATTCAATATCTGGACGATGTTCCGCTTTGACATCATGTTTGGCACGATTGGCCTACTCTTGGCCGCGGCATACGGCTACTTGGTCTACCGCGTGCACAAGCGCGGGTTGAACTGGGACAAGGGGCGCACCGCGTGGTTTATGGTGGGCTCGCTGGGACTTACGCTCGTCATGTCCACCGGGCTCGGCCTGTACATGCCGGCCATGTATTCCATTCACATGCTGGTGCACATGATTTTGTCTATGACCATTCCGCTGCTCATGGTGTTAGGCGCGCCCGTCACGTTGGTCATGGAGGCCTACGAGCCGGGGCCGAAGGGCCAGCCCAGCCCGCACGATTATGCCTTGGCGCTGACCCAATCCACGTTCGTGCGGATCATTACCAATCCCTTCGTGAACTTGGCGCAGTACCTCTTTTTCCTCTACGTGCTCTATCTTTTTCCGAGCCTGTACGAATTTGCGATTTCAGAGCACGCCGGCCACCTCATCATGAACTACGTGTTCCTCATTTCCGGCTACTTCTATTTCTGGGAGGTCATCGGCCCAGATCCCCTGCCCAAGCGCCATTCCACGCCCTTCCGGCTTGGCATGCTTTTCTTGTCGATGCCCTTCCACCTCTTCGCCGGCGTGTACCTGATGCAGCTGCAAACGGTGCTTGGCCTCGACTTTTATCAGTACCTCGAGCTGCCCTGGGATCAGGACCTGTTGCAGGATCAGCGCGTGGGTGGGGGCATCGCCTGGGGCTTTGGCCAATTCCCCTTGGTCATTGTCTTTGGCAAGCTCTTCTTGGATTGGCTGCGCGATGACCGCGCGACCGCACGGCGCCACGACGTGCAGGCGGAGGCGGACGATGACGCTGAGCTCGCCCGCTATAACGCGATGCTGGAGAATATGAGCCACGGCGATGAAAGCGGGTTCCGCGGGCACTAAATAGCCGGCCACTTGTGGATAACCCACCCGAAAGTGACCATCCTGGCGCCACTTTGTTGAAGAGAACAATAAGTTATCCACAGCGTTGATGGTCATAGCATGGTGCGGGTTGCGCTGCGGCAGCAGGATGTGAAGGCGAGCGAGGGACATACCACTCGCGAACTCACAACCTAGTAAAGGAATTTCAGCACCATGTCTCAATACCCAGTGATGCTCACCGGCCGCCTTACCCAAGACCCGATCTTGACCAAGACCTCGACCGGCGCATATAAAACCAAACTGCGCATCGCATCCTCACGGCGCGTTCCTGACCGCCCCGCCGATACCGGCACCGAGGCGGAGAACCAGCGCGGCCAGCAGCAGTGGCGCGATGTAGACCACCTCTTTATTGACGTGGAAATGTGGAACCAATTTGCCATCAACGTCAAGAAATCCCTGGCTAAGGGAATGCCACTGCTCGTTTGCGGCTCGATCGTCTCTGATCAGTGGCGCGATGATGAGGGCAAGGACCACTACCGCACCTATATCAAGGCACAGTATGTGGGCTTGGACCTAAACCGCCACGTCATCGGCGCAAAACGCTTGGCGCCGCAATATAACCAGGAAAACATCGCTATTCCGGAGCTTGGCGATAACGAAGTTGAGCCCGACGTGGATAACTCCGCGCCGGGAGATACCGCCGCCGATACCGCTGCAGACCGCATCCAAGCGGGAAATAGCGTGGCAGCCCCAGAGGCCGAGGAAGTAGCAACGCAAGAGGAGGAGACCGCCGAAACCGTGCATGCATAGCGCCAGCCATCCGCCTCGGGTTCACCCGCCCCGAGGCACCTAGGCACGCTTTCTGATGTAGTGTTTGTGTAGATAAATACGTCTCCCAAATTTTTGCAAAGGGGTAAAAGTGGGCGAATTCATCTACACGATGAAAAACGTGCGCAAGGCAATTGGCGATAAGGTCATCCTTGATGATGTCACGATGGCGTTCTACCCGGGCGCCAAGATTGGTGTGGTCGGCCCCAATGGTGCCGGTAAATCCTCCATTCTGAAGATCATGGCCGGCTTGGATCAGCCCTCCAATGGTGAGGCATTCCTCGACCCGGGCGCTACCGTGGGCATCCTGCAGCAGGAGCCGCCGCTGAATGAAGAAAAGACCGTGCGCGGCAACGTCGAGGAGGGCCTCGGCGATATCTTTGAAAAGAAGCAGCGCTTCGAGGAAATCGCCGAAGAAATGGCGACCAATTACAGCGACGAGCTCATGGCAGAAATGGGCAAGCTGCAAGAGGACCTGGATGCTGCCGATGCATGGGAGGTTGATTCCAAGATCGAGCAGGCAATGGAAGCATTGCGCTGCCCGCCTTCCGATGCCCCGGTGACCAACCTCTCCGGTGGTGAGCGCCGTCGCGTGGCCTTGGCCAAGCTCCTGTTGACGGAGCCGGACCTGCTGCTTTTGGACGAGCCCACCAACCACTTGGACGCCGAGTCCGTGGAGTGGCTGGAAAAGCACTTGGCGGATTACCCAGGTGCCGTCTTGGCCGTCACCCACGACCGTTACTTCTTGGACCACGTGGCAGGCTGGATCTGCGAGGTGGACCGCGGCAAGCTGTACCCGTACGAGGGCAACTACTCCACCTACCTGGATAAGAAGCAAGAGCGCCTCCAGGTTGCCGGTAAGAAGGACGCCAAGCTGCGCAAGCGCTTGAAGGACGAGCTGGAATGGGTACGCTCCGGTGCCAAGGCTCGCCAGGCCAAGAACAAGGCGCGTTTGGAGCGCTACGAAGAGATGGCTGCCGAGGCGGAGAAGTACAAGAATCTGGACTTCGAGGAAATCCAGATTCCTACGCCGCCGCGCTTGGGCAATAAGGTCGTCGAGGCGAAGAACCTGGTCAAGGGCTTCGATGATCGAACCCTGATTAAGGACCTGTCCTTCACCTTGCCGCGCAACGGCATCGTCGGTGTTATCGGCCCGAACGGTGTGGGTAAGACCACGCTGTTTAAGACCATCGTCGGTTTGGAAGAACCGGATGATGGCTCTGTTGAGGTCGGCGAGACCGTCAAGCTGTCCTACGTGGACCAGAACCGCGAGAATATCGACCCAGAGGCTACCGTGTGGGAGGTCGTTTCCGGCGGTCTGGATTATATTCACGTTGGCCAAAATGAGATGCCATCGCGCGCATACCTTTCCGCCTTCGGTTTCAAGGGCCCGGATCAGCAAAAGCCGTCGAAGGTGCTCTCCGGTGGTGAGCGCAACCGCTTGAACTTGGCGCTGACCCTGAAAGAGGGCGGCAACCTTATCCTTCTTGACGAGCCAACCAACGACTTGGACGTCGAAACCCTGGGTTCGCTAGAAAACGCCTTGGAGAAATTCCCTGGCTGCGCCGTTGTTATTTCCCACGACCGCTGGTTCTTGGACCGCACCTGTACCCACATTTTGGCGTGGGAAGGCAACGTTGCCGAGGGGCAATGGTTCTGGTTTGAGGGTAACTTTGGTGACTATGAGAAGAACAAGGTGGAGCGTCTGGGAGAAGACGCCGCCCGTCCTTCTTGCGTAACTCACCGCAAGCTCACCCGATAATCCTGAGGAGAATGATGGCGACCGATAACGCGCATACCCACCAAGTGCCCACCCGCTGGGGCGATTTCGATATGTACGGCCACATGATGAACGCCAACTATATTGAGGTTGCCCAGGAAGCACGCTTGGCTTTTGCCAAGGAGAATATCTATGCCAAGGGCATCGATTTCATGGCATTGGTGCGTCATCTCGACGTGGACTATATGCGGCCCATTCCCTTTGAGGGCAATGCCCACGTCATCGTGGAAACCTCCGTTTCCCAGATCGGTTCGTCATCCTTTACCACGACCCAGCAGGTCAAGACCGCTGCTGGGGAGGTAGCGGCCACGGTGAACTGTGTGCAGGTTGTCATTGACAAGAAGAAGCACACCCCGCGCCCGCTTACGGATGAGGAAAAGGATATTCTGCAGATGAGCGCCTCCTAACTGGCGCACTAGGCACATGAAGAAAGGTAGGGCCCGTTAGCCATGGTCACCGAGTCGCTTGAAGTTCGCAGCGGAGGACCTGGCTTACGGGCCCTTCTTGCGCGCGCAGTTGGGGTGGACGCGAATGCGTCGGTGCGTCTGCGCCAGCTTGCCGATGACGTCGTCGATGCCTTCGTCACCACCCCCTTCGAGGTCGTCGCCTCCCGGCGGGTACAGGGGGTTGTCTCCCGCGATGGGGCAGCGGTGTCCGCGGAGACGCTGGAGCAACAGCTCGCGGAACACGATGGCACCGGCATCATGGAACTCGGCCCAGCCCGCGATGCGTCGTGGCCGGGGGCATTGCCGCCGGCCACCGGATTTAGCGTGGTGGACACCCTGCCTGTGACGGTGGTTCGCGACCTTTCGGATCAGGGCCAAAAGCTGACCCGAGAGTTTTCCGGCCCCATGGGCCCGCCACCCAGCCTGCTTAATCAGACCGTGGTCACGGTTGAAGGCAATGGACAGACGGTGGAAATCCCGATGCGGATGATCTTTGCCTGCACCAACTTGGGGCTAATTCCGGGGTTCTCTGCCTCCATGGATATTCCGCGGCACCTGCGAGTGTCGAGTCTTGGCCGGTGGGTGCGCCTTGATGCACCGTTTGGCAGCATCTACCGTTCCACGCGGCTATCGGTTCTGTAATTACTCCCGAATCTGGGATCTCACCGCCCAAAACAGACAGTGAGTGATACCTATAACCCAATAGTCGGGGGTAGTAGATATTTTCCTGGTGTGGATTTTTAACCCCATACACTGCGGTATCGGGGAAAGTGCGATTATTGCTGTCACCCCCGTTCGTGAAATATACACAAACTTATATTCTCCTTCGTATTCTGCGTTAACCTGACAGCGAGAAGTAAATTTTCGCCTCTGTAACCAACACATGAAGGAGAACCTCCGTGCGCATTTCTGTACCTAAAGAAATCATGAATAATGAAAGCCGCGTTGCCCTCACCCCAACTGAGGTGCGGACCTTGGTTGCTGAGGGGCACGAGCTTTTCATCGAAACGGGCGCAGGCGTAGGCGCGTCCTTCCCCGATGAGGAGTATGTAGAGGCTGGCGCTACCATCGTTGATTCTGCGGACGAGACGTGGGCCAAGGCCGAGCTCCTGCTGAAGGTAAAGGAGCCGCTCGAGTCCGAGTACCAGTACCTGCGTTCGGATCTCACTGTCTTTACCTACCTGCACTTGGCAGCGGATCGCCCGCTGACGGAGGCGCTGACGGAATCGAAGACGACCTCGATTGCTTATGAAACCGTTACGGACCGCCGCGGCACCCTGCCGCTTTTGACCCCTATGTCCCAGGTTGCTGGGCGCTTGGCCGTCATTGAGGGTTCACACCACCTTTTGTCCACCCAGGGCGGCCGCGGCCTCTTGGTCTCCGGTATCCCGGGCACCCAGCCTGCGCGCGTGGTGGTCATCGGCGGTGGCCAGGTAGGCGCGTCCGCCGTTGCGATGGCACACGGTCTGCGCGCAGAGGTCACGGTCTTGGACGTGGATCCGCACGTCCTGCAGCGCTTTGATGACCAGTACGCCGGCGGCGTGCGCACCCTGATCTCTGATCCGTCCACGCTGGATAAGGAGTTGGAGGAGGCCGATCTCGTCATTGGCGCCGTACTGATTCCAGGTGCGGCGGCACCAAAGCTGGTCCGCGAGGAGACCGTGAAGAAGATGAAGGAGGGCGCAGTGCTTGTCGATGTCGCCATCGACCAAGGCGGCTGCTTCGAGAACTCGCGCAAGACCTCCCACGACGAGCCGACCTTCAAGGTCCACGACACGCTCTTCTACTGCGTGGCCAATATGCCTGGTGCGGTGGCTAATACCTCGGCCCGCGCTTTGGCTTCGGCGACGCTGCCGTATATCCGCGCGGTAGCCAACGACAACCTGGATGCCGCAATCGAGCGCTTCCCAGGCTTGCGCTCCGGCGTCATGACCCGCGGCGGCAATCTGGTATCCGAGCCGGTACGCCAGGCATTCGACTGGCAGGACTAGATAGGTGCTAGCGCAAGCCGGTGCTAGCGCTGATGCACAGTAAAGGGGCCCGTGCACTACCTAATATGGAAGTGCGCGGGCCCCTGTTTGTGGCTTGAAACGCTTGCAAAAGCAGCGTTACAAGCAGGTGAAAAATTAAGGCGCTCTATTGATGAGCATGGCGGCGACGCGCTGCATGTGGTCCCAAATCATGGTGCGATACGCCGGCGGGATGGTGTCTTCCTCGATGCCATCGAGGGATTTTCCCATCAGCTCGAGCCAGCGGTCGTGAGCTTCCATGTCGATGGGGAAGGTCGCATGCCGCATGCGCAGGCGCGGGTGCCCGCGGTTTTCGGAGAAGTGTTGGGGACCGCCCCAGTACTGAATCAGGAACCAGGTAAGGCGCTGTTCCGCGCCTTCCCAATCTTGATCTGGATACATGGGGCCAATCACGTCGTCTTCTTTGACCTGGTCATAAAAGCCATGCACTAGGCGTTCAAAGGTAGGGGTCCCACCGATGGCTTCATAGACGGAATTCATTTAGGCATCGTCTCCCTTGTGCGGATTGGCAATGCCGATGCCGTGTGGGTAGGGGGTGCTGATGCCCTCTGCGTGCATGACGTTGAGGACGCGGGACTGGACAAAGCGCTGGACGTCCCACTGGCGGCCCGGCAGCGTCTTGGTGGAAACGCGGAAGGAGACGTAGTCCGGCTCGAACTTGGACATGCCGTCGATGCGCGGGGTGCTGAGCACCATCTTGCGGATCTTTTCGTCCTTGACGGCATCCTTGACGGCCTTGTCGATGACATCGCCAGCAACCTCAGGGTCATTGGATAGCCCGACAGGGATTTGGATGCGGGCAACGGAGTACTCATCGGAGTGGTTAGCCACCTGCAAGATTTCGCCATTGCGGACGTACCACAGGGCACCGTCGATATCGCGGACGGTGGTAATGCGCAGGGAAATGGACTCGACGTCACCGAAGACGCCGTTGCCTAAGTCAATGACATCGCCAATGCCGTATTGATCCTCAATGAGCATGAAGATACCGGAGAGAAAGTCTCGGACCAGTTCCTGTGCACCGAAGCCGAGGGCGACACCGATTACACCGGCAGACGCGATCAGCGGGGCAACGTTGACTTCCAATTCATCCAGGATGGCGATGCCGGCCGAAACCCAGACCACGATGGCAACCGCCGATCGCCCCACGCCGGCGAGGGTCTTAATCCTCGAGGCCCGGCGGGCCTCCCTTGTTTCTCGCAGGGTGTCATCCGGTTGTCCGTCCTCTCCAGACCTGCTGCGGCTGAGGCTGGGCTTTTTGAGGGTGGAGGCCTTAATGCTGTTTTTCGCCAGCCGGTTGATAAGGTGGCGCAGCGCCCAGTGCGCAATGAAGGCCAAGATGATAATGAGGCCGATGCGAATGGGCCGCTCGATAAGCCAAAGCTGAACGTTTTCGTCATTCCAGAAGCTCGATACGGACTCGACT
Organism: Corynebacterium sp. KPL2838; assembly: GCF_040225455.1. Classification (NCBI taxonomy): domain Bacteria; kingdom Bacillati; phylum Actinomycetota; class Actinomycetes; order Mycobacteriales; family Corynebacteriaceae; genus Corynebacterium; species Corynebacterium sp. KPL2838. The sequence goes on from NZ_JBEHFT010000020.1 coordinate 14,746, forward strand.
GCATCGTCTTTTTTCTCTGCAGCGCCCTGAGCCGTGATAAATAAGTTCGTACTCATCATTCTTTCTTGATCGTAGACACAAGCTAACCGCACCCATTCTAGAGAAGAATCCTGAAATCTCACTGACAGCGCAGAATTTGCAGCGCGCGTGGAACCGAATATAAATTGCCGAATGGCCGGTGTGGATGAACCGCTTAGTCTACGATTGGGAGGCATGACTGAACACAGCGCGCATAACTTGGCAAAAGGATTTTCATCCCGATCCATTCACGCTGGATATCACCCGGATCCGCACATGGGATCCATTAACGTGCCGATCTACGCCTCGACCACGTTCGCCCAAGATGGCCTCGCGCAGCTGCGCGGCGGCTTCGAATACGGGCGCGTGGCCAACCCGACGGTTCGATCCCTTGAAAAGACCTTGGCTGCGCTGGAGGGTGCGGACTACGCCCGCGTCTTTGCCACTGGTATGGCAGCCGCCGATACGATGGTGCGCATTCTGGTGCGTCCCGGCGACCACGTCATCTTGGGCAATGACTCCTACGGTGGGTCCTACCGCCTGCTTAATGATTTCACGGAGTGGGGCGTGGAGATGTCCATTATCAATACCTGCGATGTCGATGCCGTCGCCGCCGCGGTAAAGGACAATACCAAGCTCATCTGGTTAGAAACCCCGACCAACCCGGCGCTGAATATCACCGATATTGCGGCGGTGGCCAAGGTTAAGGGCAATGCGCAGGTGCTGGTAGACAATACTTTCGCCACGCCGTACCTCCAGAACCCGCTCGCACTCGGCGCAGACCACGTCCTGCACTCCACCACGAAGTACTTGGGTGGGCACTCCGATGTCCTCGGTGGCGCCGTAGTTACCAATGACCCCGAGGTGGATGAGCAGCTGCTGTATTTCCAGGGCAACGTGGGTGCGGTCGCCTCGCCTTTCGATGCCTACCTGACCGCCCGCGGTATTAAGACCCTCGGCGTGCGTATGGACCGCCACTGCGCCAATGCGCAAAAGGTGGCGGAATTCTTACAGGCCCGCCCAGAGGTCAAACAGGTGCGGTACCCGGGATTGGCGGAGCACCCGGGCCACGAGCTGGCGGCGCAGCAGATGCGTGGGTTCGGCGGCATGATGTCCGTGCGCTTCCACAACCCAGAGCACGCCAAGCAGATTTGTTTGAATACGCGGCTTATTTGCCTAGCGGAATCGCTGGGTGGGGTGGAATCGCTCATCGAGCACCCGCAGAATATGACACACGTATCGGCCGAAGGATCCGAATTGGTGCCGCCGGAGGACATGGTGCGCATCTCCATCGGCATCGAGGACATCGATGACCTGCTAGCGGATCTGCAGCAGGCCCTCGACGCCCTTTAAAAAGCGCTCTAAAACGCGTACTTAGTGGCCGCCGGCAACCTTTAACAGGGATCCGGCGGTCTTATCTGTTTCCTGCAGCATGAGCGGGTCCGTGCCCGGCATAGGGGAAATTGTTGTATCCGGCCACTGCGCATATGTGGGGATGCCCACGATATGCAGGCGTTCATCTAGGCTGCCATCAGGATGTACGGTGCGCCGCGTGGCACCATCGGTTTCGGGGGAACCGGTGTCCTGCCTGTGATCGGCAAACGGGCGCACCCGTCCACCCTCGACCAATCCGCGGGTGAGCGGATCGCCGGCGACGCGGATATCGGGCTTGTGCATAAAGGCATCGACAAGCGTGGGCGCGGATGCCGAGCGCGGGCCAGAAGTCAGAGTGAAATGGTCTGACTCGATGGCGAGGGTGGGGTGATCGCCGAGGAAGTGGACTAGGTGGGCATCGACAAGCGCGAGCAATTGGCGCACGCGGAAAAGCGGAGGACCCGAGCCCACCATCTGCCCAAAGGACATGAACTGCGCGTAGCGGCCCGTGCGGGACTCGCGCGTATAGCGGCCTTCTGCGCCGAGGATAGAGGCGGGTTTGCGCGACTGGGACAGTGACCACAGCGCGGCCTTCATGGGCGAATCGTGGCCCGCCGCAGCCTCCTGGATATCGCCCGCCAGGCTATCCGCGATGTGGGCGGTCAACGCCGAAATATCGCCGGTAAAACCAGCGACTTGGTACATCAGCTCGGTCATATCCCACGGCTGGGTGACCAGGGGAGAAAGGGCGGTGCCGAGATCATCCGGCGCAGTGGCATCGATGACCGCGAGAATCTCTTCCCGCGGGCGGAGCAGCGCCGCCGGATTCACCCGTTCCAGCGTGGTGATATACGCCTCGTAGCTATCGCGGGCGATGGCGGGCCAGACCTGGGCGTCGAAGTCGATGTCCTCAGTGCCCTGGAGCTTATCGATGACCTCATACAACCGCCGCCGCGGCATCGTCGGCGGCAGCTCGTTGTACTCGGACTTGGGATGGAAGGGATAACCGCGGCCGGATGAGACGATGAAATGTGGCTCCTTCCCGCCCGCCTCGTAGCGTAGGCCAGAGCGAGCGGTGGCATCCTCGACGAACCTGCCGCCGCGCTCGATGGTGGTCAGCGCCATGATGTCATAAAAGCCCATGCCCAAACCGCGCACCAGCACGTCTTCGCTGGCAGGAATGGCTGCATAGTCTTGTTCCACGGGGTTGCCCGGTGCGATCCACCGCAGCCCGGACTCCGCCAAGCGCTGCTCCTCATCATTAAAGCGCGGCGCCATCCAGCCATAGGCTAGGACCGTGGCATCGGCGCGCACCTGCGAGCCATCGTCCAGGTGCAGGATATCGGCCGCGCCGTCCGCGGTAATGGTCTCCACGCGGTGGTGATGGCTGACCGTAGAAATGCTCTCGGGCAAGCGCGCCAGCACCACGTCATAGACCCAGCGCAGGTATTCGCCGTATAACGCGCGCGTGGGGTTGGATTCCGGGCGGGTAGCGGCGAGTTCCGCGCGGTACTCGGTGGCAATACGCGGGGCGGGAGGGTGCTGGGCAAAAAGCTCGCGCTTGGCAGTAGCGACCTTATCGCCCTCGCCGCGCAGCAGTTGGATCCACTCGTATTGCGTCGGCCCCTCGAGGACGGGGGCGCTTACCGTCGCGCCGGGCTCGGTAAAAAGCGTGACAGCCCCCGCGCGCGTATTCATGCACAGGGTCTTGGTTTGGTCGGTTTCCCAGACGCGGCCGGCGCCGTGCTGGGCCTCATCGATGAGGTGAACGGTAACGGGGGAGCTGGAATCATCCATGCGGGCGGTGAGGCGTTCCAAGATGGAAATGCCGCGCGGGCCCATGCCGACGATCGCGATTGCAGGAGTAGCCATAACACCTATCGTGCCACACCGCACCCTGGACGGTTTTATTGGACTCTCCGGTTTTAGATAAGTAGACCAAGATGTCTACTGTAAAATTAGTAAACCCCAATGAGTGCTGGGTAGAGGGTAGACCGTGCGGTCTTGTGTTTGTGGTGGCGGTGTGTTCTAATGGGTTGGTCCAACTTCAACCTTTAAGGAATTGACCTCCCTTATGAAGTATCTACATCGGCTTTTTAAGCCTCTCGCCGCGGTGGTTGCCAGCACCGCGCTCGTTGTAACGCTCAGTTCTTGCGCGAATACTACCCACGCGGCCGAAGATGGCATGGTGACCTATGCCGAGCCGAATATGTTCAATAACCTCTATCCACCGGCGGGCGGCTATTATCCCAACGGCGGCGTGCTCAATAACATCGCGGACCGCCTGCTCTGGCAGGACCCAGAAACCTTGGAGCTTCACCCATGGATTGCGGAGGACCTGCCTGACACTAATGCGGATGACACCGAATTTACGTTCCATATTCGTAAAGGCGTGACCTATTCCGATGGTTCCGTGCTGGATGCAGCAAACGTGAAAAAGAATTATGACCTGTATGCCAATGGTGATGATTCCCGCATGCTGACCCCGTCGGAGCAGCTTCCCAATTACGTGAAATCCGAGGTCATTGATGACTACACGGTGAAGTTTTACTTCAGCGAGCCGTCCCCAGGTTTCCCGCAATCCACGTCCGTAATGAACCAGGCCTTGTTGTCTAATGACACGTTGGACTTGGATGATACGGGCTTTTCACCTGGCCACGCTACCGATATTTCTGGTTCGGGGCCCTTTGTCATTGAGGAAGAGGATATGGGCACCAAGCTGGTGCTAAAGGCGCGCAAGGACTATGACTGGGCGCCGCCTGCCCGGAAAGACCACCAAGGCCCTGCAGAAATTGAGGGCATCAATGTGGTGTTAGCGGCAGAAGATTCCGTGCGCGTGGGGTCCCTCGTAGCTCGTCAATCCGATATCGCCCGCCAGATCGAAGCCCCCGATGAAAAGCACTTAAAAGATAAGAACCTTCAGGTCCTTGCTGCGCCAACCCGGGGTGTGAATAATAGCTACCACTTCCACTTCCGGCACCCGCTATTGGCAGATAAGCGCGTACGCCAAGCACTGATTCACGCCATCGACCGCGATAATATCCTGAGCACCTTGTATTCGGATTCTTATCCCAAGGGTTCATCTATCCTTGCTCGCACCGCCGTAGGCTTTAAGGATCAATCCGATAATTATGCCTTTGACCCGGATATATCCAGGCGATTACTCGATGAAGCCGGTTGGATTCCAGGCGAGGATGGCATCCGCGTGAAAGATGGGAAGCGCCTTTCTCTGACATTCAATGAGTCCGTCCCGCAGCCTCGTTCCCGCGAGATGTTTACCAAGGTCCAAGAGATGCTGAAAAACATCGGGGTTGAAGCCAACCTCTATCCGGGAGACCGGACTGCACAGGATAAAGCCATGAAGGACCAGGATTCCGTACAGGTCCGCCACTCCATGGTTGGGCGCGCCAACGTGGATACCTTGGCTACCTGGATCAACGGCAAGGGGCGCAATTCCTTCCTCAATTATGACGAAGGAACCGATTCCTTCGGTGACCCCAAGCTGCAGGACATGGTGGAGGAGCATTTCTCTTTAAAGAGCGAAAAAGAACGTCTCGAAATGAGCGGCCGGATGCAGGATTACCTTTCGGAGCAGGCCTATATTCTGCCGCTCTTTGAGGAACCACAAGTTTATGGCTTCCAGCCCTATGTGGAGGGCCTTACCACCGAAGCCATCGGGCGCCCTTCCTTTTATGCGGTGAAGATCAATGCGGAAGAAGGGCAGGAATAAGACATGAGTCCAACATCGATTGCGTTGCGAATAGGCCAAGCCGTTGTGGTCATCTGGGCCACGTTTACCGTGGCATTTATCCTGCTTACGGCGCTTCCCGGGGACGCCGTTGCCTCCCGGTACGACAACCCCAACTTGGGTCTTACGGCTGAGCAGCTCGCCACCATTCGAGAGGTTTACGGGGCCGATGAGCCGTTAGTTAACCGTTATATGAATGCTCTAGGCGGGTTTATCACCGGTGACTTCGGCTTTTCCGTGGCCACCGGTACACCCGTGGCAGACATGCTTGCTGATGCCCTGCCGTCTACCCTCGCCCTCGCGCTGCTTGCCTTCCTATTTGGGGTGGTTCTGGCCTTTGTCATCGCCATTGCCGCTACCTTTGGTCCGCTGGTGTGGTTGCGCGGTTTCTTTCGCGGCCTGCCTTCCGTATTGGTTTCGGCCCCAACGTTTTGGGTGGGCATCATCTTGATCCAAGTATTTTCCTTCGCGCTGGGGTGGGTTCCAGTCATCGGTGCTTCTACAGCGCAGGGACTTGTCTTACCGGTTATTACCTTGGGACTTTTCGTCTCCGCGCCGTTGGCCCAGGTGCTGATGCGCTCTATCGATGAGGTGATGGATATGCCATTTGTACAGGTAGTACGCGCAAAGGGGGCTAGCGAAGCCTGGCTGTTGTGGCGCAATGTCTTGCGCAACGCCATTCTGCCGGCACTTACCATGGCTGGTCTAACCTTCGGCGAGCTAGTGGGCGGGTCCGTGGTGACGGAGGCCGTCTTCGCGCGCCACGGTATCGGTGCACTGACCGTGGATGCCGTAGCAAATCGCGATACCTCGGTGCTACTCGCCATCGTGGTGCTGGCGGCTACCATATTTGTCCTCATCAACCTTGTGGTGGACTTGCTTTACCCAGTTCTCGACGTTCGCCTGCGTGACCGGGATAAGGGTAGTGCCACTTCCGTCGCAACGTCGCATGCCACTCACCACGTTGGGGTGCAACACGCAGCCCGTAAAGCGGATGAAAAGAAGGCTCAAGCATGAATCTGAAGACGAAGAAACTCCTGACTTCTCCCGGCTCCGTAATTTCCGTGGTGGTCTTAGCTTTCGCTGTTGTGTGCGCGCTATTTCCGCATCTTTTTGCCTCCCAGGATCCTAACCAGGGCGGCGATACACAGGCACTATTGGCTCCCAGCTCGCAACACTGGTTCGGTACCGATGCCGTAGGGCGCGATCTCTATACTCGCGTTATCTACGGCGCACGCCAATCCTTGCTCGGTGCCCTCATCGCGGTGCTCTTCGGTCTTACCGTAGGCACGGTGCTTGGCATTATTGCCGGCGTACAGAAAGGCTGGGTGGATGCGGTCATTATGCGCGTTGTGGATGTGCTCCTATCCATTCCGGGCCTGCTGCTATCGCTATCTGTCATCATTGTTTTGGGGCATGGCACCTTTAACGCCGCTATTGCTGTCGGTATTACTTCTGTTGCCACTTTTGCCCGCTTGGCCCGCTCGCAGGTATTAAGCGTTGCCGAATCGGACTTTGTGGAGGCGGCCTATGGCTCGGGTGGCACTCCTTTCCAAGTGCTTACTCGCCATATTTTGCCTAACTCCTTGACCGCAGTTTTTGCAGTCGCGGCATTGCAATTTGGCCTGGCCATTTTGCAGCTAGCAACCCTGGGATTTTTGGGTTATGGCACTCCGCCACCTACGCCGGAATGGGGGTTATTGATTTCGGAATCACGTGACTATATCGCCACCGCCGGCTGGCTAACCCTCGCCCCCGGCGCCGTCATCGTTGCCGTTGTACTTGCGGCTAATCACTTAAGCCAGACACTGCGAAAGGCTGCCTAATGTCTCTTCTAAGCGTAAAAGATCTGTCCATTACCTATCGCACAGACAATGGCGAGTTTCAGGCCGCCAGCGGCATTAACCTTGAGGTAAATGCCGGGGAAATGACCGCCATTGTCGGCGAATCTGGTTCCGGTAAGTCCACCTCCGCAATGGCAGCCATTGGTCTGTTGCCGGAAAATGCCTCCATCGTATCCGGTTCCATTTCTTTCGATGGCCGCGATGTCACGCAATATTCGCAGAAACAGTGGCGTGAATTGCGTGGTCGACGCATCGCTTTGATCCCGCAGGATCCCAATAATTCCCTGAACCCCCTAAAAACCATCGGTGCCGCGGTGGAAGAAGGAATGGCCGTGCGTTCGCAGGGTACTAAACACTCTCGCCGCCAGCGCGCGGTGGAGCTTTTGGACCGCGTCGGCATTGATGATCCTGAGCGGCGCTACGGCCAGTATCCCCATGAGCTTTCCGGTGGTATGAAACAGCGTGCGTTGATTGCCGCAGCCGTAGCATTGGAACCGGAACTTATCATTGCGGATGAGCCCACCTCGGCGCTCGATGTCACCGTGCAGAAGATCATTCTGGATTTGCTGGATGATATGCGCGATGAACTAACTATGGGCATATTGTTTATTACCCACGATCTTGCCGTGGCCGGGGATCGCGCTAATTCCATCGTGGTGATGGAAAAGGGCCATGTGCGCGAGTCTGGAGTGGCCGCCAATGTGTTAACCGCGCCCCAGCACGAGTACTCTAAGCGCCTGCTTGCCGATGCCCCCTCATTGTCCACTCCCACCCTCACTCGCCGCACCGCAACCGAAGGGGGCACGCCTTTATTGGAAGTGGAAGGGCTGAGCAAACGGTTCGGGGATTTTAATGCCGTGCGCGATATAAGTTTTACGGTTGCGCGAGGCACCACCCATGCCCTCGTAGGTGAGTCAGGTTCGGGTAAAACCACCACCGGCCGTGCTATCTCCCTTTTTTCTCGGCCCACCGAAGGAACCATTCGGCTCTCGGGTGAGGAATTGACCGGTGTGAAGGGAAAGCGCCTGCGGGAACTGCGGCAAAAGATTCAACTGGTGTACCAAAATCCTTTTAGTTCGCTCGATCCGCGCCTGAGTATTGGGGAAACGATCGCTGAGCCGGTCCGGAACTTTAAGCGTGCTTCGCGGCGCGATGCCAATAAAAAGGCACAGAAGTTCTTGGACTTGGTTGCTCTTGATTCAGCGATGGCAGGCCGCAAGCCGAAGGAGCTATCCGGCGGGCAGCGACAGCGCGTAGCTATCGCCCGTGCCATGATCGTCGAGCCGGAGCTGGTCGTGCTTGATGAAGCCGTCTCGGCGCTTGACGTTACAGTGCAAGCGCAGATCCTTCGCCTACTTGATGAGCTGCAAAAAGAACTAGGTCTAACGTATATCTTTATTTCGCACGATTTGGCCGTGGTCAATCAGATTTCGGATACGGTATCCGTGCTGTCACATGGGCAGCAGGTGGAATCGGGCCGAACCGCAGAGGTCTTTGCGCATCCGGAAACGGCCTATACCCGCGAACTTATTGCGGCCATTCCCGGCTCTCGCTACCGCGCGGGCGACCTAAACTTAGGGCTGTAGTCCAACTAGGCCCCTCCATTCGCATTAAACATAACGATAGAAAGGTGACACCGATGGTAGATATTATCAACGAACTCTCCGGTGCTTCTCAGGAGGTACAGCGCCTGCGCACAGCACGCCCGCAAGCCCAAGACAATGCCCAATTAAGCTTTAGTGCATTGCTCGAACCGGAAGACCCTGGCACCTTTTCTTATGCCGAACGCTACGCGATTGCTGCCTTTACCGCGGCCATCAATCATGCGCCCGCGGCGGAATTCTATTTCGACCTACTCAGCGATGAAGCAAGCGAGCCTCTTGTAGCCGCAATTCGCGCCGCGGCCCGACGCGGGGCATCGACGGGGCCGTACCAAGACGCGGATTTTCTCGTCTTCGGCGAAAATACGACTGGGGAAGCCCAAGACTCCGAAGGAGCATTAGGGAAGCGCTTATCCGCTGCATGTGAATGGGCGCATCTTTTGTCTTTCCACCCCAAGGACGCGTCCCCGCAGGCACTTGGTCATCTCGATGCCGCTGGGTGGTCTGCCACCGATATCGTGAGCCTTTCCCAGCTCGTTTCTTTCCTCGCCTTTCAACTCCGCGTGGCCCACGGGCTGAGCGTCCTGTCGGGTCGGGCTCCGACTGTCTCGGAAGCGCGCCGGGCTACCGGCGGAGTCCAACCTGATTGGGAAGCAACCGAGAATACCCTTCAGCCCGACGGGGTTATCCCAGACCACTTTGTTAATCACTCACTCGGTTGGCTGCCGTGGGTGGCGCCGCTTCCCAAAGAGGACTTCACCCCAGCGCATATGGATGCGCTCATTAAGCCCAAGCGCATTGATTCCGAGTACTTTCGCCTGCTCGCCCGAGATCCCGCCGCCCTGAAGGCGCGTACCCTGACGGACTTGGATATTTTCTACAACACCGAAGGCGGACTATCGCGCGCGGATAGGGAACTAGCCGCTACGGTTGTCTCGCGTTTCAATGGGTGCGTTTACTGCGCATCCGTGCACCAGGCGCGGTGCGTGAAAGAAGGCGGGGAGAGGGAAATAGTGGATCGTCTTCTTGCAGAGGGCATCACAGCGGATCTCGGTTCTCAAGAATGGGATCTTATTCGCCGCGCTGCTCTGGCGCTGACTTCATCGCCGATAAGCTTTGACGCTGAACTCTGCGCTGAGCTGCGCGATTTCGGATTCGATGATCAGTCCATCGTGGATATCATTTATGCATCCTCCTTTTTCAACTGGGCTAATCGCCTTATGCTCACCTTGGGCCAGGCCAATGTTCCGGAGCGTTTTCGGTAGGTAGAGGACACTGCGGTGTCGCGTCAGGGACACAGCATTTTGCCTATGATGGGGTGGCATGACTGATACCACGAATGTGCCAGAGAAAATTGCCGTCGTTACCGGTGCCACCGGTGGCATGGGGCGCGAGATTATCAAGGATCTCGCCCGCGACCACCACGTATATGCGCTGGGCCGCAGCGCTAATGAGCTGCCAGAGGCCGCGAATATCACGCCGGTTGCCAGCGACTTGGTCGCCGGATTGGATGAGGGCATGCAGCTGCCCGAGCTAGAGCGGGTCGATGTGCTCGTGCACGGCGCGGCGCGCGCGACGAAGTTCTCGGTGGAAGAGGCCACCCCGAAAGATTGGCGCGCCCACATGGACTTAAACGTCCACGCACCGGCGGAGGTCACCCGCGCGCTCTTGCCGCAGCTGCGCAAGGCAGAGGGCACCGTCGTCTTCATCAACTCGGGGGCGGGGCGCAAGAGCTACGGCGATAACGTGGTTTATGCCGCCACGAAGCACGCGATGTATGCGCTTGCCGATGCCCTGCGGATTTCCGAACCCGGCATCCGCGTCTCCACCGTGGCGCCAGGCCCCACCGATACCCCGATGTTGGAGGGCCTGCAGGACTACAACCCGAACGAGGTTATTGCGCCCGTTGAGGTGGCGCGCGCCATCCGCACTGTCGTGGAGGCAGGGCCCACCACCCAGCTCACGGAGATCCAGGTGCGCCCGCGCATCGAGCTGAACCTCCGCAAGAAATAGTCACCTAGTTGGCGTCGATCTCGCGGTTGTGCAGGGCGCGGGCCACGCGGTCGCGCTGCTCGGTAATCGCGCGGCGCAGGCCGCCCGCCAGATCCTTCTGCAGGAAGGCATCGGCGCGATCGAGGCCGTCTTGGGTGATATCCCAGGACGGGAATAGCCCGGTGACGGTGGTCAGGCCCACCTCGGAGGACTGGGAGTCCCAGATCTTTTCGGCCACCTCAAAGAATTCCGCGGTGGGCAAGAGATCGTCGGAGTGCGGGTAGTTTAGCCCTTCCAGCTTGGAAGTGAGCTCGCGGTTGGTGAGATCTCCGGCGACGATTTCTTCCCATACCGCGCGCTTATTATCCGCGGTGGCAATCGCGGCGCGGGCGCGCAGGGAAGAGTAGTGGCCGGTAGCGGAATTATCGCGCTTGAGCTGGGCGGCGATGGCGGCCTCGGCATCGGCAAGCGCGCCCGCGGCAGCAAGCGCTGCGACGGCGGACCAGCGCAGTCCGGCATCATCGGAATCCGCGAGGAGATCGTGCAAGTAGTCGCGGGCCGGCTGGTGCAGCGGAATCCTGGACAGCGCCTGCGTGCAGATGATGGAACGCTGTGCATCGGTGCTTCGGGCGCCATCGACAAGCGCCTGCGCCAAAACCGTGCTTTCTTTCGCCCACGCCGGATCGGCGTAGTTCTTCAGCGCGGTAGAAGCCTGCGAGACGATGCGCTCGAGGACGGCGAGCTCGGTTTCCGCCTTTATGCCGCGGGCCACCAAGCGAATAAAGTCGCGGGCGCGCATGGTGCCGGCGCGGGTCATTTCCCAGGCGGTGGACCAGCAGAGGGTGCGCGCCATGGGATCGTCGAATTTCTCGATATTATCCAGCAGGAATAGCAGCGAGCCTGCATCCAAATCGATGAGGCAGTAGGTCAGATCGTCATCATTGGGCAGGATGAAATCGATGTCGTTCAGGTTGCGGCCGACCAACTCTGGGATCTCGGTGGATTCGCCCTCCACGTCCATCTCGAGGCGCTCGGTGCGCACAACCTTGCCGTCCTGCGTGCTGTACAGGCCCACTGCAACGCGGTGGGTGCGCAGGGTATCGCCGCGCTGGGTGAGCTGCGCCTGGGTGATGGTGCCGTCATCATCGGCCGCCGTGGCAACCGCCAGGGTATTAATACCGGTGGTCTTCAGCCACTGCTGTGCCCAGAAGGAGAGATCGCGCCCGGATGCCTCCTCGAGGTGGCGGAGCAGATCATCGAAGGTGGCATTGCCCCACGCGTGGGCGGCGAAGTGGCGGCGCACGCCGGCGAGGAAGTTCTCGCGGCCGACATAAGCCTGCAGCTGCTTGAGTACCGAGGCGCCCTTGGCGTAGGTGATGCCGTCGAAGTTTTGCTCCACGGTTTCGATATCGCTGGCATCGGTGGAAATGGGGTGGGTGGTAGGCAGCTGATCCTGCTGGTAGGCCCAGGACTTTTCCACGTTGGCGAAGGTGACCCAGGCGGTATCGTATTCGGTTTCTTCCGCCTGCGAGATGGCCGCGGACCAGGTGGCAAAGGACTCGTTGAGCCACAGGTCATTCCACCACTGCATGGTCACGAGGTCCCCGAACCACATGTGGGCGAGCTCGTGCAGGATGGTATCGGCGCGGCGCTCGTACTTGTAGTGCGTGGCCTGCGAGGTAAAGACGTATTCATCGCGGAGGGTCACGCAACCGGCGTTTTCCATCGCACCGGCGTTGAACTCGGGGACGAAAATCTGGTCATACTTGCCAAAGGGATAGGGGAAGCCGAAGTTGCGGTGGTAGAAGTCGAAGCCCTGCTTGGTCTCAGTAAAGAGGCGCTCGACATCGAGGGAATCTGCTAGCGAGGCGCGGCAGTAAATACCAAGCGGGACCTCGAGCTGCTGGGCCGGCTTGCCCTCGGGGTGCTCGGTCAGCTCGCCGCGCCAGGTATCGGTGACCTCGTGGTAGGGGCCTGCGCACAAGGCAACCAGGTAGGTCGACAGCGGGTAGTCGATTTCGGAGTGGGTGGTATCGCCCTCGCGGGTGACCGGGGCATTGGTGATAATGGTCCACTCCTCCGGAGCCTTAAAGTGCAGGGAATAGGTGGCCTTCAGATCCGGTTGATCGAAGCAGGCAAAAACGCGCTTGGCATCGGCGGTTTCAAACTGGGTGTAGAGGTAGACCTCGTCATCGGCAGGGTCCACGAAGCGGTGTAGGCCCTCACCGGTGCGGGAGAAGGGGATCTCAGCGGTGACCTCGAGCGTGTAGTCCGCTACCTGCAGCCCGGAAAGGGGAATGCCGTAGGTGGGGTCATAGGACTGCGTGGGCAGCGGGTTTCCATTCAGGCGTACCTCGTGCAGCTTGTCCGCGCGCAGATCGATGAAGGTAGAACCGGCCTCCTGGGTGCTAAAGCGCACCGTGGTGGTGGACACGAAGTGGGTATCGGAATGCTTAAGGTCTAAAGTGACATCGTAATGGTCAACCTTGAGCATCTGGGAGCGATTTTTTGCTTCCTCCCACGTGAGGTTTACAGAGGTCATTGCCTAGATTCTCCTTTGCTAACGAAAATAGTGACGCATCAAGGTTAGCAGCGGGTTTACAGTGGTGGGGCAAACTGCACTTATTTCAAGGAGGAATAATGACTACCCCAGTTACGTTTTGGTTCGATGCTTCCTGCCCGTTCGCATGGGCAACGTCCCGCTGGATAAAAGAGGTAGAAAAGGTCCGCGATATTGCGGTGGAATTCGAGCCGATGTCCCTGTCGGTGCTTAATGATGGCCGCGATCTTGATCCCGAATACATGGAAATGATGGAGGCCAACTGGGGCCCTGCCCGCGTATTCGCCAAGGTAAAGACCGAGCAGCCAGAAAAGGTAGATGAGCTTTATACCGCCATGGGCACCCTGATTCATGCCAAGGGCAATGGCGGCAAGAAGGGTGATGGCGGCTATGACGAGATCATCGCCCAGGCATTAGAGCAGGTTGGCCTCCCCGCAGACTTTGCGGAGGTGGCCCACACCGAGGAATACGATGAGAAGCTGCGCGAGTACCACCACAACGGCATTTCTTCCGTGGGCGATGAGGTAGGAACCCCGGTTATTAAGCTGGGCGATACCGCCTTCTTTGGCCCGGTTATTACCCGCGTTCCTAAGGGCGAGGAAGCCGGTGAGCTTTTCGATGCCTCCGTGCGCTTAGCCCAGTTCCCTTACTTCTTCGAGCTCAAGCGCTCCCGCACGGAGATGCCGCAGGTAGAAGAGGACTAGTTATGAGCGCTGCTGGCCTTGCTTGCGGCGCACGGCGACGGCCAGGCAGCACACCGCGATGACCGGCGTGAGTAAAAATGCTGGCACCCCGGCGATATTGATAATGGGTAGGGCCGTTTGCGCTTGGAATTCTGACCAAGCGGCGGCCACCCACGTAGCCCATGAGGCCGCGGTGAGCAGGGATAAAATCCCAATCACCGCGGCCAAACCGCCGAGGCGATTTTTCTTTAGCACTCGCTGATTCAGCCACCACAGCCCCACAACAAGGTGGGCGACAGTAAACAGTACGGTATGAATAAGCGGCACGAGGTAGTTCTTATTGGTTAAGAAAATATTCGCCGCAAATAACAACACCGCGATAGCAAGGATGCTGCCGTAGAGTGCGAGGACGCGAGGGTTCATTTTTATCGCCTTTCTGTGCAGCACGTAATCTGCGCTTTAGCTTAACAGTGCTGGGCTATGGGCGAAATAGGTTGTGCAAAGTGGTGCCTAGAAGGCGACGGTGCCGGTACTGTAGGGGTTATGCGCGTATATCTTGGAGCTGACCACGCAGGTTTTGAGACTAAAAACCTGATTTCTGAACACCTCACCAAACAAGGCCATGACGTTATCGACTGCGGCGCTCATACCTATGACGCCGAGGATGACTACCCCGCATTCTGCATTGAAGCGGCCCTATGCACCGTCAACGATCCAGGTTCTCTGGGAATCGTGCTGGGCGGATCCGGAAATGGCGAGCAGATTGCCGCCAATAAGGTCAAGGGCGCGCGCTGCGCGCTGGCATGGTCGCCAGAAACCGCGCGCCTGGCCCGCGAGCACAATAATGCGCAGCTCATCGGCATCGGCGGGCGCATGCACTCGCAAGAAGAGGCCCTAGAAATCGTGGATGCCTTCTTGGATCAAGAATGGTCCCGCGCCGAGCGCCATCAGCGCCGCATCGATATCCTCGCAGAATACGAGCGCACCAATATCCCACCTGAGCTGCCTAAGGACCCGCGCTAAAGCCGCCAAGTTCCTTGCACAGACATAAATGAACGCCGCGGGCCATTTGGGCCACGCGGCGTTTTATGTGGTGATTATACCGAGCACATTATGCGTCGTTCATGTCATTGGGGTGGTGCCCACCGCGGCCGTCTTCGCCTTCCTCCAACGAGGTAATGGCAGCCATTTCCGCATCCGTGAGCTCGAAGCCGAAGACATCGAAGTTTTCTGCAATGCGCGATGGCGTCGAGGACTTGGGGAAGAGGATGACCCCATTTTGCAGGTGCCAGCGAATAATGGCTTGGGCTGGGGAAACACCGTGTGCCTCGGCTGCTTCAGTCACCTCTGGTGCCTCCAAGATATCGCTCTTGCCCTGACCCAGCGGGCCCCATGCCTCGATGGCGATGCCGTGGGCGCGTCCCGCATCCAGTTCGCGCCAGCGCTGCAGGTAAGGGTGCAGCTCCACTTGGTTAATCGCGGGGACGACGTCTGTGTGCACCTCCAGCTGATCTAAGTGCTCCGGCTCAAAGTTGGACACACCGATGGACTTTGCCTTGCCCTCTTTGCGCAGTTCAATGAGCTGCTTCCAAGCCTCCACGTAGGTGCCCTTGGCCGGGGTAGGCCAGTGGATGAGGTATAGGTCTACGTAGTCAAGGCCCAGCTTCTGCAGGGATTCATCCAGCGCTGCAGCGGCATCGGTGTGGCGGTCATTCCACAGCTTGGTGGTGATGAAGAGCTCCTCACGCGGGATGCCGGAGTTAGCAATGGCCTTGCCCACGCCTTCTTCATTGCCGTAAATAGCTGCGGTATCGATGTGGCGGTAGCCCACGCGTAGCGCCTCGGCTACGTATTCCTCGGTCTTTTCCGGGTCCATCTGGAATACACCAAAGCCCAGCTGGGGGATTGTATTTCCATCATTCAAAGTAATATTAGGTACGGTCATGCACACCAGATTACGCTTTTCTGGCCACCGCCCCAATGTGATGTATTCACGGCCGCGCTTAACGGGATATGGGCAGCGGGATGGAGGGGGCATCGGCAAGGAGGGGCCTAGCTGCAGATATGGAAAACCCACCATACGGTGGGTTAAAGCGAGGGAATGACGGGAATCGAACCCGCGTCTTCAGCTTGGAAGGCTGAGGTATTAGCCACTATACGACATTCCCACAGCGTTACCTCGAACGCTGTCGGCTACTTTAGCGCATGTGCGCCCCAAAACGAAAATAGGGAACACACGCAGTGGATAGGCCGTTAAAATAGATAGAACCAATTCCGGCAAAGAAAGCGATGATTGTTGTGGAACTCCTACTTCTTGTAGTCGTACTCGGTGGTGGCGCGTGGTATCTATCCTCGCGCAGCTCAAAAAAGAACCGGGAGGAGCGAGAGGCGCAGCAGTTAGCGGATGCCCAAGCGGATGCGCGTCGCTGGATTGAGCGTCTGGGCGGTCAGGTCATGCAAATCTCCGGCACGGATACCGCCTCGCAGCAGGCAATGGCGGACGCATCAGAGCGCTTTACCGCGGCTAATTCCGCTATTTCGCAGGCCACCACGGTCAAGCAAGCCAATTTGGCCCGCGAATCGGCGCTTGAGGGTATGCATTACGTCAATGCCGCTCGCGAGATTATGGACATGAACCCGGGCCCGGAATTGCCGCCGCTGGAGGGACAGCGCGCCGCCGGTAAGGTCACCGAGAAGCGCACGGTGGATGCGAATGGCGAGCAGCTGACTGCGTCCCCATACGCCTCCGAGGAAACTCCGAACTATTACCCAGGCGGAACCGTAGCCGGCCGCCCCGTTCCGGCCGGTTGGTACTCCCGCCCTTGGTGGGCGGATGCCCTGCAAACGGGCGTGTGGATGATGGGTTATTCCATGATGTTTAACGCCATGTTTGCTGGCATGTCCGGCGTGGGCTATTCCGCAGCCGCCGCAGAAAACGGCGACTGGGGCGGCGCCGAGGGTGGCGAAGGAATGGACGGAGCCGACGGCGGCGGAGATGCCGGAGACGCCGGGGATGCCGGCGATATGGGCGGCGGTGCCGGAGGGGGAGACGCAGGTGACGGTGGCGGCTTCTTCGACGGATTATCTGACGGTGATGGCGGCGGATTCTTTGACGGCATGTTTGATTTCGATTTCTAATCCAGCTTCCGGGAATTATGCCGCTAACCTGCGGCTACGCCCTTAACAGGGGGCTGATTTAGGAGATTTAAAACCAACACGCTAAACTGGCTCAGGTATGCAACGCAGCCAAGGCAACTTGGTGGCCTACATACGGGGCGTGGCGCAGTTTGGTAGCGCACCTGCTTTGGGAGCAGGGGGTCGCAGGTTCAAATCCTGTCGCCCCGACGTATGGGGGTCTGAAAATGCCCTAATAAGGTTTTTCAGACCCCCTTTAATTTTTATGTACGTAGAAAAACAATGAAGCCAGGGAGATTCACTCGTGAAGACCACCGTAGACAAGCTGAGCGATACCCGCGTTAAGCTCACCGTCAACGTTCCGTTTGCGGAGCTGGACCAGGAAATCGATCAAGCTTACGCGGCAATCGCGCAGCAGGTTTCTATTCCAGGTTTCCGTAAGGGCAAGGCTCCGCGCCAGCTGATCGACGCTCGCTTCGGCCGCGGCCCGATTCTGGAGCAAGTCGTCAACGACATGCTGCCTTCCCGCTACGAGCAGGCTGTTCAGTCGGAAGACCTGAAGGTCATCGGCCAGCCGGACGTGGACATTTCCAAGATTGAAGACAAGGACTTCGTCGAGTTTACCGCCGAGGTTGATGTTCGCCCTGAGTTCGAGGTTCCGGACTTCTCCGAAATCTCCGTCACCGTCCCCGCCATCAAGGCCGGCGAAGAAGACGTGGACAAGGCCCTCGAGGATCTTGCAGAGCGCTTCGGTGAGCTGAAGGACACCAAGCGCAAGATGAAGACTGGTGACTACGCCATCATCGACATCACCGCCGAGGTAGACGGTGAGAAGATCGAGGATGCTTCCACCGAAGGCCTGTCCTACTCCATCGGTGACGACAACCTCATCAAGGGTCTGGACACAGCACTGCGCGGCATGAAGACCGGTGAGGATAACGAGTTCACCTCCACCATTCAGTCCGGTGAGCACAAGGACGAAGAAGCTACCTTCAAGGTCCACGTGCAGCAGACCAAGGAGCGCAAGCTGCCGGACATGGACGATGAGTTCGCCCAGATGGCCTCCGAGTACGACACGATCGAGGAGCTGCGCGAAGCTACCAAGACCGAGGTCGAGGAGTCCAAGAAAGCTGAGCAGGCCGGCCAGATCCGCGATGAGGTTCTGAAGGCTGCGCTTGCCGATGTCGACTTTGAACTGCCTCAGTCCGTCGTCGACGAGCAGGCTCACGCCCAGCTGCACCAGATCTTGGGCCAGCTGGCACACGATGAGAAGGCACTGGCACAGCTGCTCGAGGCACAGGGCACCTCCCGCGAAGAGTTTGATAAGCAGACCCGCGAGCAGGCTGAAGAGTCCGTGCGCACGCAGATCTTCTTGGATGCCGTGGCAGAAAAGGAAGAGCCGGAAGTTTCCCAGCAGGAGCTCTCGGATCACATTCTGTTCACCGCTCAGTCCTATGGCATGGACCCGAACCAGTTCATCCAGCAGCTGCAGTCCAACGGCCAGATTGCCAACCTGTTCTCTGACGTTCGCCGTGGCAAGGCACTGGCTGCCGCCATTTGCCGTACCACCGTCAAGGACGAAGAGGGCAACGACGTTGACGTTGAGCAGTACTTCGGTGAAGCAGATGAAGACGAAAACGAAGCTACCGACGCGGAGTAAATCCTCTTCTTAAAGCCCAGCTTGACTCCTCGCATACACGAGGAAGTCTGGCTGGGCTTTTCTCATCGCCGGGTCGAAAACGCAGACAAAGTTCGGTGCAAACGCTGATAGCGAACAGACCCCACAATTATCGCCACATTAAGTAATGTGGTGGCATTAGAGATTAACCGTCCTCAAGGAGACTTTTCGAATGTCTAAGAAATCTGACCAGCTTCAGATGACCACCCCAGCAGGCTCCGGCCTGAACTTGGGTGACAGCGTCTACGAGCGCCTGTTGCACGAGCGCATTATCTTTTTGGGCACCCAGGTAGACGATGAAATTGCCAATAAGTTGTGCGCACAGATCCTGCTGCTTTCCGCAGAGGATCCCACGCGCGATATTTCGCTCTACATCAACTCCCCGGGTGGCTCCGTGACCGCGGGCATGGCAATTTATGACACGATGAAGTACTCGCCCTGCGATATTTCCACCTATGGCATGGGCTTGGCTGCTTCCATGGGCCAGTTCCTGCTCTCCGGTGGTACGAAGGGCAAGCGCTATGCGCTGCCGCACGCTCGCATCATGATGCACCAGCCTTCCGCTGGTGTGGGCGGTACCGCTGCAGACATCGCCATCCAGGCGGAGCAATTCGCCCAGACTAAGCGCGAGATGGCCGAGCTTATTGCAGAGCACACCGGCCAAACCTTCGAGCAGATCACCAAGGACTCTGACCGCGACCGCTGGATGACGGCGCAGCAAGCCAAGGACTACGGCATTGTTGACCACGTTATCGAGTCCGTGAACGGCCCACTGAGCAACTAGGGAATAAGGAGAAAATCACTATGAACAAGTCGCAGATGCCAAGTTCCCGTTACGTACTGCCTTCCTTTATTGAGCAGTCCGCTCAGGGGACGAAGGAAACCAACCCGTACTCCAAGCTCTTTGAGGAGCGCATCATCTTCTTGGGCACCCAGGTCGATGACACCTCTGCCAATGACATCATGGCCCAGCTGCTGGTTCTTGAGAGCCAGGACCCGGACCGTGACATCACCATGTACATCAATTCGCCGGGTGGTTCCTTTACTGCCTTGATGGCCATTTATGACACCATGCGCTACGTGCGCCCTGATGTGCAGACCGTGTGCTTAGGCCAGGCAGCTTCCGCTGCCGCAGTGCTGTTGGCCGCTGGTGCTCCGGGCAAGCGTGCGGCGCTGCCGAACTCCCGCGTATTGATCCACCAGCCTGCAACCCAGGGAACCCAGGGGCAGGTATCGGACTTGGAGATCCAGGCCGCAGAGATCGAGCGTATGCGCACCTTGATGGAAAACACCTTGGCGGAGCACACCGGCCGTACGCCTGAGCAAATCCGCATCGACACCGACCGCGATAAGATCTTGACCGCGGAAGATGCCGTGGAATACGGTATCATCGATACCGTCTTTGAGTACCGCAAGCTCAATTCTTAATTCGGTCCTGATGGACTAAATCCATCAGAGGAAGCCCTGCGAGGCAGCTTCGAGAGGAGCCTTCGCAGGGCTTTTATTATTCGCATATCAGTGGCTCGGTATATGCTTATGAGCGGTGTGACGGAGAGGGTAGTGGCGCGTGGGCATGTACCCCAAACGGGGTGAATCTTTCAGAGAAATATCTGCAGGTCGTTAGGCAGATTTATTTGTGCGATGTTTCACGTATAATGCCCGATTTGTGAATTAGGCCTCTGAGTGGTCGTATTATGCTATGACAAATATGGAACCAGAGGCGGAGGATCGGACCTCCGCACCCACTGCTTCGAGTGGGGAGCGCACATTTTTTGGTCACCCGTGGGGACTGGCTAACCTGTTCGGCGTGGAGATGTGGGAGCGCTTCAGCTTCTACGGCATGCAGTCCATTGTGCTGCTGTACATGTACTACGCCACCACCGATGGCGGCCTAGGCCTCGACCGTGCCGATGCGACGTCAATCGTTGGCGCGTACGGCGGTTTGGTGTACATGGCATGCCTGTTGGCATCGTTGGTAGCTGACCGCATCCTCGGTGCGGAGCGCACCCTGTTCTACTCCGCAATCATGGTGATGGCTGGGCACCTCGTCTTGGCCTTCGTTCCTGCCGTGACCGGCCTGGCTATCGGCCTGATCCTCATCGCCGTTGGTTCCGGTGGTGTAAAGACCACCGCCTCGGTGGTGCTTGGCTCGCTGTATAGTCGTGACGATCCTCGCCGTGACGGCGGCTTTTCTGTCTTTTATATGGGCGTTAATATTGGTGCCCTTTTCGGACCGCTTCTTACCACCGCAATGTGGGGCTGGAAGGGCTTCCACTGGGGCTTCGGCATCGCTGCCGTCGGTATGGCCCTCGGCCTTATCCAGTACACCATCATGCGTAAGACCACCATTAAAGATGCCGGCCACAATATTCCGAATCCGGCGGACTCCAAGCAGCGCTTGATGGGCCTTGGTGCGATTGTCGTCGTCATCCTCGTAATGGTCATCGGCCTGGGTACTGGGATCATCAAGGTGGAGTGGCTGTCCAATATCGTCACCGCCGTTGCCCTGATCGCCGCCGTGTACTTCTGGATTCAGATGTACACCTCTGATTTGGTAAGCCGGAAAGAAAAGAACCGCCTCTTGGGCTTTATTCCGATGTTCATTTCCGGTGTACTGTTCTTCGGTATCTTCCAGCAGCAATTTACCGTGATGACCATTTATGCCGATGTGCGCCTGGACCGCCACATCTTTGGTATCGAGATTCCGCCGTCATTGGTGCAGTCCATTAACCCGATCTTCATCGTTATCTTCTCTGCAATCTTCGCAGCTATGTGGACGAAGCTCGGTGACCGTCAGTGGTCCACGCCGGTGAAGTTCGGCGTGGCCAATATCATCATCGGTGTCTCGCTGTTCTTCTTCCTGCCGTTCTCCGGCTCGGGCGCGAACTCCACGCCAATGTATGTCATTATCTGGATCCTCTTCCTGTTCACCATGGGTGAGCTGATGCTGTCTCCGGTGGGCAACTCTCTTGCCACCAAGGTGGCACCAGAGGCGTTCCCATCGCGCATGATGGCCGTGTGGATGATGGCTGTGGCCATGGGTACCGCGCTTGCCGGTTCGCTGGCTAGCTTCTACAACCCAGAGGATGCGGCTGCGGAAAACACCTTCTTTATTTCCTTGGGTGTCGGCTCCATCGCTTTGGGCATCGTCTTGCTCGTGCTGAGCCGCTGGGTGGTCAAGAAGTTTGCTACCTTCCGCTAAAAAGGGGAGTTAAAACCCTTTATTTCGAGAGGTGCGTTGGCGTGAAGCCGGCGCACCTCTCTTAGTGTTTTCCGCCACGGTATTAAAGGCTGAAAATAGATTAGGTTTCTTAAAAAATACTGGTAAACCGCAGATTTTCGACAAGTAGCTGACATGAGGGCATGGGCGGAAGGTTAACACTAGGCAAAGTGTAGTTTACTTCTAAGAAACGCTATTGGCTTAGCTTATTATTGCGGAGTACGCTGCACTTCGTACGCGACGCGTGACGGCGCCGCAATTACACTTTCTTCTCATTTGTTAATTGCTTACAAGGGGCCAATGCTGTGACAGCGACTCTGATTATCTTGGGCATTGTGGTGGTTACCGCCTTAGCCTTCGACTTCACCAATGGTTTCCACGACACTGCCAATGCGATGGCAACCTCCATTGCTACGGGCGCGCTGAAGCCATTTACTGCGGTAGCGATTTCTGCCGCACTTAACCTCATTGGCGCATTCTTGTCCGTGAATGTCGCGGCAACGGTGGCTAAGGGCATCGTCAACCTCGATTCCTATGACCTTTCGGGTGCAGCCGCTGACTCAGACGGCCAGGCCCTGTTGATGGTGGTCTTTACCGGCCTTATCGGCGGTATTCTGTGGAACCTTTTCACCTGGTTGCTCGGACTGCCGTCTAGCTCTTCCCACGCCCTTTTTGGCGGCCTTATCGGTGCAGCCTTCGCTGCCGTGGGTACTGGGGGAGTGGAGTGGACCTCCATTATGGCCAAGATCATTATCCCGGCGGTGGCGTCCCCGATTATCGCCGCGCTGGTGTCCGCCTGCGCCACCTTCCTCG
This sequence comes from Corynebacterium sp. KPL2838, assembly GCF_040225455.1. Taxonomy (NCBI): domain Bacteria; kingdom Bacillati; phylum Actinomycetota; class Actinomycetes; order Mycobacteriales; family Corynebacteriaceae; genus Corynebacterium; species Corynebacterium sp. KPL2838. The sequence continues at coordinate 37,412 of NZ_JBEHFT010000020.1, forward strand.
TTTATTGGGTGACCAACACCATTCCGAATAAGGAAAAGAACGAGCACTTCCGTCACGGCCAGATTGTTACCGCCTGCTTGGTATCGCTGGCCCACGGTGCCGGTGACGCTCAGAAGACCATGGGCGTTATCTTCCTCGCCCTCGTGGCTTCGGGTCATGCGGTTGCTGATGCCCGCATTCCCACCTGGGTCATTATCTCCTGTGCGGTTGCCATTGCGGCCGGTACCTTGTCCGGTGGCTGGCGTGTTATTCGCACCCTGGGCAAGGGCTTGGTTGAGATCGAATCCCCACAGGGTATGGCAGCCGAGGCTACGTCCGCGGCCATCATCTTGACCTCCGCATCTGGTGGTATGGCACTGTCTACGACTCACGTGTCCACCGGTTCCATCCTTGGTACTGGTTTGGGTCGCCGCGGCGCGGACGTGCGCTGGGGTGTGGCGATGCGCATGGTGGCCGCCTGGCTCATTACGCTGCCCTGTGCTGCCTTCGTTGGCTTCGCTTCGTGGTGGCTGGCGCACGGCGTCTCCTCTGCCACGACGATGGCTACCGGTGCCATCGTGGACTTCGTTCTGCTCTTGGCTATGACGGCGCTCATCGTCATCCGCTCCCGTATGAACCCAGTCGATGCCTCCAACGTCAATAATGATTGGGACGAAAACGCTGAGTCCGTGGATTCGTCCTTGGAGCCGCGCGTTGGCGCGAAAGAGACTGTCGCGGCCGCAGGCGGCATGACCCCAGTATCGGCGGTTAATGGGGACAATAACTCCACCTCATCTAATCCACACGAGGAGCGCTAGATCATGACTATTGCAGAAATCTTCGAATCTATACTCCGCGTCGCTGGCCTAGCCCTCGTCTTCGGCGCTGGTATTCCCTTGCTCTTCGCCTTGGGTATGCGTTCCATGACGGGGGATCCCATTCGGGACGATAACGGCGTGGTGGTAGGAGATACTCCCGCTAGCCGGCAAATGAAGGTGCTGGGGTGGACCGTCTATGCCGTATTGGGTGCCGTCATCGTGGTGGCAATCGCGTGGATCGCGCGCGATTCCCTGGATCATTACTTTGGCTTCGCACCATTTGGGGACCTTTAAGAGTAGCCCGCGGGCCGGGCGAGCCCGAGATTATATAATATGCCTCACAGCCACTTAAAGTTAACAAAAGGTTAACTTTAAGTGGCCTAAGTGTTGCTTAGTGGGTAAGTACCAAGTATATTTATACCTATCAACAGAGCAACTTTGAGAGGTGAGAGAGATGAACACGATGCGGACCTTCTTTGGTGGCATTAGCGATATGTTCAAGGACTCCACCACGGGTACGGGTTTGGATACCGTGTCTCAGACACCGGTTTCTGCCCGCGTAGCGGAAAATCTCGTTGACGCGGGACTTACTCCCGCGACGACCAAGGACGTCGCTGAGTCCTTCGCATTCGTTGTTGGCCACGCGCCAGATGAGCTGGACATGCTCGATGTCGAGGCATTCTTGCTCGACTTTGACTGGCTGCAATAAGAGCCGTACTAAATAACCCCGCCACGCACTGTTGAACTGCTCCCCATTAGTTGGACTGAGAAATCAGTTACCGACTAGTAGGGAGTAGTTTTCTTTGAGAGCACGAAG